>NZ_VDDC01000002.1:0-113849 GCF_006239215.1 Paracoccus haeundaensis | reverse complement strand
AGCTAAACTTTGCCGGACGCCTGCTGAACCCGGTCGCCCACCTGTCCGACGACGCCGTTGCGGGGTGGCTGCGCGACCATCCGGGCGGCGTGCTTTTGGACCAGACGGACCGGCCCTTCCCTGGCATGACCCCTGTCCTGCGGCTGCCGTTCCGCGACAGGACCTATACCCTTCACCGCTCACAGGAGGTCGCGCCATGACGCCCGACATTTCCGTCGTCCTGCCCGCCCGCGACGAGGCCGGCAACATCACCTCCCTGCTGACCGGCATCGCCGCCACCCTGCAGGACCGCGCGCATGAGATCATCGTCGTCGACGACGCCTCGCGCGATGGAACGCGAGCGGAACTGGCCGCGCTGCAGACGCGGCTGCCGCAGCTGCGGGTGATCTGCCACGACCGGTCCTGCGGGCAGTCCGCCGCGATCCGCAGCGGGGTCTGGGCCGCGCGCGGGGCGCTGATCGTGACGCTGGATGCGGACGGTCAGAACCCGCCCGACAACATTCCTGCCCTGCTGGCGCCCTTTGCCGGGGGCGACACGGCCTTGGGCCTGGTCCAGGGCCAGCGGGTGGACCGCCGCGACCGCCCGTCGCGGCGGCTGGCCTCGGCCGCGGCGAACCGCATCCGCAACGCTCTGCTGCGCGACGGCGTGCGCGACAGCGGCTGCGGGCTGAAGGCCTTTCCGCGGATGGTTTATCTGGCCCTGCCCTATTTCGATCACATCCACCGCTTCATGCCCGCCATGGTCGCGCGCGAGGGGTTGCGGGTGCAGACCGTGCCCGTGACCCACGCCCCCCGCGCCTTCGGCCGGTCCAAATACGGCAATTTGCGGCGCGCGGCGGTGGGCGTCGTCGACCTGCTGGGCACGGCCTGGCTGATCCGCCGCCGTCGCCTGCCCCGCACGCGCGAACTGGCCCGGTCCGGAGCCACCGACCTGAGGGGCGCAGCATGAGCGTCCTGATCACCGGCTCTGCCGGGTTCATCGGCTATCACCTGGCCCTCCGCCTGTTGACCGAAGGCCGACGCGTGATCGGCATCGACGACCACAACGCCTACTACGACCCGGCGCTCAAGGCCGCCCGAGAGGCAAGGCTGGCCCAGTCCCAAGGCTATCTGGCCCTGCGCGGCCAGATCCAGACGCCGGGCCTCTTGAGCGACGTCATGGCGCGGCACCGGCCGCAGATGGTGGTCCACCTGGCCGCCCAGGCCGGGGTGCGCCATTCGATCGAGGCGCCCGACACCTATCTGTCGACGAACCTGGCGGGCACGTTCCAGCTGTTGCAGGCAGCCCGCGCGTATCCGCCCGCGCATCTGGTGATGGCCTCCAGCAGTTCGGTCTATGGCGGCAGCCCGACAATGCCCTATCGCGAGACCGACCCGACCGATCAGCCGATGTCCTTCTATGCCGCCACCAAGAAGGCGACCGAGGGCATGGCCCATTCCTATGCCGCGCTTTACGGCCTGCCGATCACCATGCTGCGGTTCTTCACCGTCTATGGACCCTGGGGGCGGCCCGACATGGCGCCGTTCCTGTTCACGCAGGCCCTGATGCAGGACCGGCCCATCCCGCTGTTCAACCATGGCCGGATGCAGCGGGACTTTACCTATGTCGACGACCTGGTCGACGCGATCCGGGCACTGATGGACGTCATCCCGCGACACCCGGCCATCCCCGTCGCGGGCGACAGCCTGTCGCCGGTCGCGCCGTGGCGGGTGGTCAACATCGGCAATGGCGCGCCCGTGTCCCTGACCGCGTTCATCGACGCGCTGCAGGTGGCCACGGGGCGGACCGCGCGGCTGCAGATGCTGCCGATGCAGCCGGGCGACGTGGTCGCGACCTGGGCCGATACGGGCCTGTTGGGCCACCTGACAGGGCCGCGCGCGATCACCCCGCTGGAGGTAGGATTGGTGCGATACGTACAGTGGTTCATCCGCTATCATGGGGCCGATACTGCGGCGCCCAAGCCGGTTTCCCACCACGCCGCCTGATCAAGGCCCTTCCCTCAGGAGCGACGCCATGCTGTCCCACGCCCGACCCGAGGCCCATCTTGTCCATCGCATCGGCTGGCTGCGCGCCGCCGTTATGGGTGCCAACGACGGCATCGTCTCGACCGCCAGCCTGATCGTCGGGGTCGCGGCCGCCAGCGGCGATCGCAGCCAGATCCTGGTGGCGGGGATGGCCGGTCTGGCCGCCGGCGCCATGTCCATGGCCGCGGGCGAATACGTATCCGTCAGCTCTCAGTCGGACACCGAACGGGCCGACATCGCCCGCGAGACGGCCGAACTGCACACCGACCCCGCCGGGGAACTGGACGAGCTGACCGCGATCTATGTCCAGCGCGGGCTGGACCCGGGGCTGGCCCGGCAGGTGGCGCTGCGCCTTTCCGAACACGACGCCCTTGGCAGCCACCTGCGCGACGAACTGGGCATGTCCGAGGTCACGACCGCCGCGCCGGTACAGGCGGCGATGGTGTCCGCGGCGACATTCGCCGTCGGCGCGGCCCTGCCGCTTGGCACGGCGGCCTTGGCGCCGGAGGGGGCGATTGCAGTTTGGGTGACGGGGGCGACGATGCTGGCGCTGGCAGGCCTGGGGGCCGTCGGCGCGCAGGCCGGAGGCGCGGGGATCGCGCGCGGCACGCTGCGGGTGCTGGTCTGAGCCGCGATGGCCATGGCCGCGACGGCGGTCGTCGGGCATCTGTTCGGGGTCGCCGCGGGATGAGCGTAAGGCGCCCCATCGATGCGACGGGCGCGGATTGTAAGGTTGCCGCAAGCTGGGGCGGGCATGGATGTCGGCATCGAAACAGCGATGACGGAGAGCTCAATGCGTACCCCCATTGCTGCTCTGATCCTAGCCGTTCTGGCGTTCCCCGCCCTCGCCTCCGAGCGATGCGCCGTGCCGCAGGCCGACTGGCGCCCGGTCGAGGAGCTGACCGCCGATCTAACCGCGAAGGGCTGGACCGTCAGCACCGTCAAGACCGAGGACGGCTGCTATGAGGTCTATGGCCATGACGCCGACGCACGGCAGCGGCAAGCCAGCCTGCGAATCTACACATAGCCTTAACCGAACCCTACCGGTCTCTATCTGACATCCCCTTTCCTGATCCGCCCTTGACGCACCAGGCCGGTGTCGGGTTAGGGCTTATGCCTCGAGGAAAGCATATCGGTTTCAGAGGCTCACATGACTGTCGTTGCTGCTTATCTCTACCGCCACGGCGAGCGTGTGCGCGAGGTTTCGATCACAGAGAGGATCGACTGCCCGTCGGACAAGTCCGAGTTCGTCTGGATCGGGATCTGTGATCCTACCGAAGAAGAGATGCAGACGCTCAAGGACCAGTACGATCTGCACCCCCTGGCCGTCGAGGATGCTCTCAAGGCGGACCAGCTGCCCAAGGTCGACATCTATGGCGAACAGCTGTTCGTCGTCGCCCGGACCGCGCATCTCGAGGGCGATACGATCACCTATGGCGAAACCGCCATCTTTATCGGTCACAGTCATATCATCAGCGTGCGCCACGGTTCGGCCCGCTCTCACATCGCCTTGCGCGCTCAACTGGAGGCAGCCCCGATCCTGCTGATCCACGGGGTCGATTACGTTCTTCACGCCATTCTGGACTACATCGTCGACGGCTATCTCCCCATCGTCGAGCAGATCGAAGAGAAAGTGCTCTCCATGGAGCAGCAGACCATCGACACCTTTCTTGGTCGCGAGGAGATCACGCGGATCTTCACCCTTCGTCGCCATCTGACCAGGTTTCAGCGGGTGCTTGGCCCGATGGGTGAAGTCGCCGGAAAGCTGGTCCGACAGGACCTTCCCTGCATCGACGCCAACACAAGGCCGTACTTCAGCGATGTTCTGGATCACGTTCGGCGCGTGCAGACCATGGTAGATGGGCTGCTTCAGGTTCTAGCCTCGGTCTTCGAGTTCAGCAACCTGCTGGAGCAGCAACGCACCGGCATCATCACCCGCCAACTGGCGGCCTGGGCGGCCATACTCGCCGTGCCCACGGCAATTGCAGGGATCTACGGCATGAACTTTGAGAACATGCCCGAACTGACGACTAGGTACGGCTACTTCGTCGTGCTCTCGGTCATCGTGGCAGCATGCACGTTCCTCTATGTTCGCTTCAAGCGGCTTGGATGGCTGTGACTGGACCTGCGTTCCGGTCCAGCAGTTGCCATCCTGGTCCACTCCAACCGCTTAGATCAGAGCTACATACCCACCATAAGTCGCCAGGAGGACAAGACCTGCGATGCGCGGCAGGCCCCCCAAGACAAATGCCAGCACCGACAGGCCTACAGCAGCAATGCTCACCCAGATCATGTCAATGGCGGCAAAGCGCGGATCTGCAACGATCGGATGGATCAGCGCCGTGGTCCCGAGAATGCCGAAGATGTTGAAGATGTTGGAGCCGACGATATTGCCCACGGCGATCTCTGTCTGCTTGCGGATGGCTGCGATCAGTGAGGTTGCCAGTTCCGGAAGGGAGGTCCCTACCGCAACAATCGTCAGGCCGATCACCGCCTCGGAGATGCCGAACGCGCGTGCCAGTTCCGTCGCGCTATCCACGAGCAGGCGAGCGCCGATGACGAGAACGATCAGTCCACCCAGGGTCATCGCCCAAGCTTTCCATTGCGCAGAATCCCCCTGCTCGACGTCGGGGGTTTCGACTTTGCTCGTCAGGAAAGCGGTGACAAGGAAAACGATAAGGCCCGCGATCAGGAGCAAGCCGTCAAATCGGGTGACATTGCCGTCCAGAAGCATGAGCCAGATGGCCGCAGTCGCCAGAAGCATGAAGCCGAGATCGCGCCAGAGCTTTTTAACGGGGATGATGAGTGGAGCAACGACCGCTGAAATGCCGAGGATCAGAAGGATATTGGCGATGTTGGAGCCCAGGACGTTCCCGATGGCGATGGCGGGCTGACCTGCAAGCGCGGCTTGGACGGACACAAGCATCTCTGGTGCCGATGTTCCAAATCCCACGATGGTCAGGCCGATCACCATAGGTGACAGGAGGAAATGTCGGGCAATGGCTGTGGCGCCCCTGACGAGGGCCTCACCGCCGAAGAAAAGTGCCACAAGCCCGATGACGAAAAGCAGATAGGTCATGATCGATCCGAATAATGGCCCTGAGGCACGGTTCGATCCGATATCAGGTGCCGCCATTCGAACGACAACCCCCGCCACGCTGTGTTCGCTTCCGCGCACGGCACTCGAACGCGGGCAGAAGTAGCGCGTCGCGGTCGCGTTTCAGCCTTTGGTCACAGAAAGGACGTGCATAAGCGTGGCTTCCCTGAGCCAAGCGCAACCGATTGAAGTGCTGCAGGTCCCGGTTCTATCCTTCCTTTATGTCGGCTAGGATCTGCAGATGACCAAAGATGACAAGAACCTACGTGAAACGATGCATCCGAGCGGAGATTTTACCTCACTCGTACACCCCACGGCACGGGGCATGACCTTTGATCATCCGGTCAATGACAACGACAAGCCTGCCCATCCGCGAGACGGGAGACCCCATCCGCGGATCTGGGCCGGGGCGCATCCTCGCTTATCTTCGGGCCCTCATCCGAGATTGCGGAAGTTGCGCGGTTATGCCGAGCATTAGAAAATGCAGATATCTGCAACTGCACGGACGAAATGCAATGAACCGATGCATTCCGCAAGGCAGACGCTTCAAGATGGTGATTGACAGACAGCTATGCGAGCCATTGCAGTCGCTGTCTGCCTCGGTGAAGGTCACTACATGCCCTATTGTGCCGTCAAAATTCAGAAAAGACAGATGTCTTCGCGCCGTCTGATCTGGGCGGGTGTCTCATGAACGACCAATGTCTGTCCGGGCGCTCCATTCCGAGCCACCACAATCCTGGTGGCGCCTTGGGGCTGATCCGTCAGAATGAGGTCTATGTCGGAGGAGTACGGCACTTCGACGGCAGCATTGGTGTGAAAGTCGGTCAGCAACAGGCGCGCCAATTGTAATCTCCTGCAAAACCGCAGATAATTTATGTCAGGATAAAATATCACGCACAAACTAGTTTGGGCAACGTGTCTGAAAGTCACTGCGCACTAAACGTTTGTATAGTGGGCAATGGGCCTATGCTAAAAGCGCTGCCCTCCGTGTATCAATGATCTCCTGCCGGGTTTCACGCACGTGCACGACATGCTGCGAGCCATTCCGATAGAGCGCCAAGATAGTCGCGCGTTCCGCGCTTTCATCGATGTTGAACTCGGTGTCTTCTGCGAACGTAAGCACAACAGGTGTGTCCGACGGCATTCTGGTCAGCGGCATCTGGGGCATAACTTGCCACTCCTATGAAACCTGCACGGTATGCAGATATTAGAAAGTGAACGGATCTGTTCCATTCGCTTTTTATTAGAGGCGGAACACCGCTTATCCGCCGAATTATTGTGTCTTGCCGTTCAGAACCCGACCCACGACAGCACCAGGATCAGCACGGCGAACGCGGCCACGATCTCGCACAGGTCACGGATCAACTTTGCACCCCGGCCGTGGCATCGGACAGGACCTGCGCATGAAGATCACCCGCACAGATACCGCGCTCACGATGGCACGAACCGTTTGGCAAGGGCACCCTGGTCGGGGTTCGCTTCCAGTCGGACATTTTGCCATGGCTTGACGACGAACGCGCAGAGCTGGACCCTGAACCCACGCGGGCCAGAGATGGTGCGGATCTATCTGGAAGAGCGGCGCGGCCGCGTTATCGTCAGAGACTGACGACAGCCCGACGGTCAGGCACTAAAGCGGCATCTGCCGCATCTTGGTGCCTGCTTTGATAGGCATCTCGTACATGGTTGGCGGGGACAACAGTTCTGTAACCTGAACGATTTCAGGCCACCGCCAAACAAGCATCGATGCAACCTGGTTGAACGGGGTCTTCTGATAGGCAGGTGCCAAGGCGAAACCATGCAGGCCGGATTTTCGCAATGCTGCCCGTTCTGCCTGGTTTTTCAGAACGCGATGATCGCCGGTAACGAAGATCCAAACGTCGTTGCTTCGTCTTAGAAAGTCGATCCATTCGACATCGGCGGAATGCCTGCCGTTGGGCAAGTCTTCGATTTCAGAGACATGATGGGCAGAGTGCCCCTGATGCCTGATGAAGCCGTCCAGGGTCTGGGCAAAGACGATTGAGGGCAGTTGTCAAAGAAGACTTTCACGCCGCCTGCCGCTGCTCCAGCGATGCCTCAAAGTCCAATGCGTGCCGAATGGACAGTTCTGTCACGTTATAGGCCTTGGCGGTCGCGGCGATGCCTTGTGCCTTTGCCACATTGGCCAGGATCGATGTCGGCACACTCGAAACGGAATCGATCGGCGCCCCAAACGCCCGGCTCGGTGTGACCATGACATGAACCCTACGGCCCCGCGGCCACCAGGCGGCCGGGTTACCGTCATCGCCAAAGTCTACTGTCTTCAGGATGGGGTCGATCACGCCGTTGAACTCGTACTGGCGCTTGAACAGGTTCAGAAGGCGCTCGCGATCTTCGCCGTCTTCTCCTTCCTCGATCACATGGAGGAATATTTCCCGACCATCGGTGCGGAAACGGTTTGTCGAAAGCGGGTGACCCTGCTGGATTATCTCGGCAGCCTCACGAATAGCAGCACGGACTTTAAGGGCAGAGACGCCATAATTGATAAAGGCAGCGGCTACGCGCACCTCCATCAGGTCGCGGAAGCCCAGCTGGAACTTACCGTCCCCCAGGTCTATTTCAGGCTGCCACAGGGGCTCATAGGATTTGCCGCCGGCCTTGTGACCGCGCAACCACCGGCTGATCTTACCGACAGGCACGTCAAGCAACCGGCCGGCCTCTGCCGGCGTGTAAAGTCCTACGCCGATCAGATTTCCCATTGCACACCCCGTTTGACGTTCGTCAAATCGATAGCACACCAGAGAGGGTGTAGACCAGATTAGTATTCGCCCCCTGCGAACTCAACAGGCCGTGCCCACCATCTGCGCGAACGGGTCCGCCTCGCCGCTGTCGTCACCGGCCAGGATGTTCGCCACGGTCGGAACGCGGACCCCAAACTTGCTCAGAAATACCTGCTTTATAGCGCCCCTCCCGCTTGATCATCTTCGCGGTAGCCGCCCGGATCGCATTCCGGGTCAGCATGTGCAGCGGCGTCTCCTGGACCATGCTTCGGCCGATGTGTTGAACGGTGATTGTGGTCATGTATGCTTCTCCTCGATGATGGTTTTGTGCCACGGCGCCAGCGCTGGCAGCGCCCCCGTGATCTCGATCGTGTCCAGCATTCCCGGCCTGCTGAGCACGGCCCAGAGGTCAAGCAGCGCCCCGCACCATGCCAGGTAGTTCCGGCGCTTGGCGGCGACCATGCTGGCGCTGCCGGTGTAGCTGATGGCGCAGACCTGCCCGATGTGCTCACGCCGGTGGCGGCGGTGATCGCGCCACACCCATAGGCTGCCGATCTGCGCGGTACCGGCCAGGAAGCATCCCTCCTCATCGCTCCAGTCCCATCCGCAGGGTGTGATGCTGATGCGATCCCCCTGCCCCCAGTCCGGCGCGCTGCGGGCGCGGGCAAGCTCCGCGATCTGCGTGGCCATGCGTCGGCCATCGACGTGATCCGGCAACGCCTCGACCACGGCAGCGATGACTTGCGCGTCCCGGTGCGGATCGCTGGTCCCTCAGGTTGGCTATGGCGAGCGGAAAGGCCAGCAGCCTCGCGCACTCGACGTGGCAGCGCCCATTGGTACCATGGTAGCCGGCGGGGCGAAGCATGCCCCCGTGGCAGCTTTCCTCGCGCAGCAGAACAACGACAACCGGCGCGCTGGAGGGGTTCACCCTGGCCGGGCCACGAATGAACCGATGTCGACGGTCACACAGTTAGGCAGTCATCAGACCCCGGTGGCTGCGTTCATCGCGCGACAGTTCGGTGCCAGCACCGGCCATGCAGCGGACACGCCCCTCGGTACCGTCACGGCGGGCGGACAGGGCAAGTCGCAGCTGGTCGCGGCATGGATGGGCAAATGGTACGGCACCGATCAGGATCCGCGCTTGGACGCGCCTATGCACACGGTCACGACAAAAGACCACTTCGGTGTCGAGGTGGCGCAGCTGGCCGCCCCGCCCTTCGCTCCTGAGCATCACGCCCGGGCCCGCGCCGTGGCCGAGTTCCTTCGCAACCACGATGCCTGGCATGGCAGCGAGTTCGTCACCCTGACAATTGAGGACGCCTCCTATATCGTGATCGACATCGGCATGCGGATGCTGACCCCGCGAGAATTGTTCCGCGCCCAGGGCTTCCCGGCAGACTACGTGATCGAGGGCGTATGGGAGGGGCTGGAGACCCCCGATCCGGTCTGGGTACCCTTCGCCAAGGACGTCCAGGTTAGCTGCTGCGGCATTAGCGTGTGCCCGCCGCTGGCCGAGGCGCTGGTCGCGGCGAACTGCGGGCATCTCCGGGTGGGGCAATGGGGCGGTGCAGCCGCCGAAATACAGGAGGGATGATGGCACAGACAATAGAACCACGCCCGGTGATGTGCCCTTCCGATATTCGGCAGGCGGTTTCGGAATAGGCAGCAATGGGTTTTGCCGTGACGCTGGACACGCGGGCGGGCGTCATCACGGTAATGCCGCTCGGTCCCCAGCAATCGGCCGATCCGTTCGATCAAGTGGATATGCGTGCATGACAAAGCGACACCTGCCCGCCCGTGTCTACGACAAAAAGGGCGTGCTGTATTTTCAGCGCCGTGGATACAAGACTACCCGAATCCAAGCTGAGGCTGGAGCGGCAGCCTTCGCCCTCGAGTATGCGGCGCTTCTGAATGGGGCACTGATACCGCCCCCTGCACCGGCCCGAACCTTCTCGGCCTTGGTGAAGGACTACCTGACCAGCAACCGCTACAAGCGCTTGGCGCCACGGACGGCAAGGGACTACGAGAAGGTGCTGGCGTGGGTGATGGCCAAGCTCGGCCACCTTCAGGTTGGCGGCATCCAGCGGAAGGACATCATCCGCGCGCGCGAGGCGAACGCCGACAAGATGCGCTTTGCAAACTACATCGTCCAGGTCGTCCGCATCTTGTTAGAGCACGCGATCGACCTCGGCTGGTGGTCAGACAATCCCGCCAAGGGCGTGGAGCTCCTTCGCAGCGATGCACCTGCCCGCGAAGCATGGCCGCAGGACATGATCGACGCATATCGTGCAGAAGCCTCCGGGCGGGCACTCCTGATCTTCGAACTATGCCTGGGAACGGGACAGCGGATCGGTGACGTGCTGCGCATGAGATGGTCGGACATCGATGGAGAGGGCATCGCCATCCGTCAGGGCAAGACCAAGGCCAAGCTCTGGATCCCGATTACGCCGCGACTGAGGGTAATCTTGGAAGAGACACCCCGCATTGGACTAACGATTTGTGCGTATGGGCCGCACGGAAAGCAGCTAAGCTATTCATCGGCGTCTCAGGACGTCCGAACCGTGAGAGACGCAATCGGCGCGCGTGCTTTTGACATCCACGGGCTTCGCTATGCTGCGACTGCCGAGCTGGCCGCCGCCGGGTGCAGCGACGAGGTGATTGCCGCCATCACGGGCCACAAGACAACTGCGATGATCGCGAAATATGCGGGCCCGGCACGCCAACGCGCTCGCGCCAGCGAGGCAAATGCCAAGCGCGGAACGAACGCAGCACGAACGGAGAATGTTGAGA
Organism: Paracoccus haeundaensis; assembly: GCF_006239215.1. Lineage (NCBI taxonomy): Bacteria > Pseudomonadati > Pseudomonadota > Alphaproteobacteria > Rhodobacterales > Paracoccaceae > Paracoccus > Paracoccus haeundaensis. The sequence continues at coordinate 103,181 of NZ_VDDC01000002.1, read as the reverse complement.
AGCGTGTTGAGAGCAACGAGTGAGGCACGTGAGGTGTCGCTCACGCATCGCGGAAAAAGTCTGCAGAAAGGGCGTGGTAGGGGCGGCCGGACTCGAACCGGCACTCATTGCTGAAACGGATTTTGAATCCGTCGCGTCTACCATTCCGCCACGCCCCCGGACTGGTCCCGGCGCCCTTTCGGCGGCGGCCCGTTCGGACCGTTGGGCTTGGCGTAAATCCAGTCGCGGCGATTTGCAAGGGGCGGCGTGCGCCCCCTGCCCCGCGGCCTCAGGCGCGACCCAGCTTGACCAGTCGGGCGTCGCGAAGCTGCGCGAAGTCATCGCCCGCATGATACGACGACCGGGTCAGCGGCGTCGCCGAGACCATCAGAAAACCCTTGCCATAGGCGGCCTTCTCATAGCCCGCAAATTCTTCGGGCGTGACGAAGCGGTCGACGCGATGGTGCTTGGGGCTGGGCTGCAGATACTGGCCGATGGTGATGAAGTCGATGTCCGCCGCACGCATGTCGTCCATGACCTGCAGCACGCCTTGGCGATCCTCTCCCAATCCAACCATGATGCCGGATTTGGTGAACACCGACGGGTCCAGTTCCTTGACCCGCTGCAGCAGACGCAGCGAATGGAAATAACGGGCGCCGGGACGGACCTCCGGGTAAAGGCCCGGCACCGTTTCAAGGTTGTGGTTGAACACATCGGGACGCGCCTCGACCACAGTCTCCAAGGCGCCAGGCTTTGACTTCAGAAAGTCGGGCACCAGCACCTCGATCGTGGAGGCCGGAGAGCGGTGGCGGATCGCCCGGATGGTCTGGGCAAAATGCTCGGCGCCGCCATCGTCCAGGTCGTCGCGATCGACGCTGGTGATCACGACGTGGTTCAGGCCCAGCTTCTGCACGGCATGGGCGACGCGGCCGGGTTCGAACGTGTCCAGCGCCTGCGGCTTGCCTGTCGCGACGTTGCAGAAGGTGCAGCCGCGGGTGCAGATCTCGCCCATGATCATCATGGTGGCGTGGCCCTGGCTCCAGCATTCGCCGACATTGGGACAGCCGGCCTCCTCGCAGACGGTCGACAGGCGGTTCTCGCGCAGCAGGTCGCGCGTCTGCTTGTACCCCGCAGAGGTAGGCGCCTTGACGCGAATCCAGTCCGGCTTCTTGGGCTGGGCCTGATCGGGTCGGTGCGCCTTTTCCGGGTGGCGCTGATCCGGGATCCTGAGGTCGCGCAAGGTCATGGTCCTTTCGGTCGCGGTTCGGGCAGAAATAGGGGCTTTGCAACGATTTGGCAACGCATCCCCTGCCCCTGCGTCCACATGGCTGCCTTTCGATCAGCCCAGATCCAGCAGCGGTCGCGCCGCCGCGGTCAGCAGGCGGGCCAGATCGTCGAACCAGCCCTGCCCCGGAGTCGATGCGCGGCGCATCAGCATGACCTGCCGCGCGGGCTGGGGGTCGGGAAACCTGACGGCCGTCAGACCGGGTGCCGCGGCCAGCTCCTGCCGGCGGGCGATCTCTGGCAGGAAGGTCAGGCCCATGCCCTGCGCGGCAAGGCGGCACAGGGTCGACAGCGACGCGGCCCCCAGGTCCAGCCGCGCCGCGCGGCGGTTCAGCCCGCAGACCTCCAGGGCTTGGTCGCCAAGGCAATGCCCCTCATCCAATAACAGAAGTTGGCCGGGATCCAGCGCGTCAGGAGACAGCGGTCGGCTGCGCAGATCGGCGATTCGCGCCGCGCTGCCGGCCAGCAGAAAGCGGTCGGCGAACAGCGGTATGGCCTGCAGGCCAGGCCCCTCAGGCGGGCTGGCGACAACGATGGCATCCAGCCGCCCCGCCTGCAGTTCGTCCAACAGGCGGTCTGTCTGCGCCTCGCGCAGATGCAGGTCGCGCCCGATGTCGCGCGCCCGCAAAAGGGGCAGCGCCTCGGGCAGCAGATAGGGCGCGACGGTGGGGATCATGCCCAGCATCAACCGGCCGCCCTGCCCCGGCTGCCGCAGGTCCTGTTCCAGATCGGTCATCGCGGCCATGACCCGTTGGGCGTGGTCCTGCAGCGCGCGGCCCTGCGGGGTCAGGACGACACCTTGCGGGGTGCGTTCGACCAGGCGGGCGCCGATCTCCTCCTCCAGCGCGCGGATCTGCATGGACAGCGCGGGTTGCGTGACGTTGATCGATTCGGCGGCGCGTGTGAAATGGGTGTGCTGCGCCAGGGACAAGAAATAGCGCAGCTGGCGCAGGGTGATATTCATAAGGGGGCCTGATCAACGACGCGCGGTCAACGCCCACCATCTTATCGACCAGTCCCCGTCTGCGGCAATGACCTTCAGCCGATCAGCCGCGATCCCTTGCCGTAGGTTTCCTCATAGTGCCGCTCCAGCCGCATCAGGGCCAGACGCAGGACGATTTTTCCAGACCGTGCGGACCAGCCAAGACGCCGTTCCGTCATCTCGATCCCCTCCAGAAAGCAGCACACCCGAAGGACGATGTCGCCCATGCCCGGACCCAGGTCGCGCAGCGCGACGGCCACCCGGTCGCGCGCGGATTCCGATCCGCCGCGATAACCGCCGCCGCCACGCGACACGTCGATCCCCGAGGTCATGAAGCCGTCCCAGTTCTGGGTGACGCGCGGACCCATCTGGGCCAACTCGAAATCCTCGCGCAGGCGTTCGCCCGCGGTGACCATGCCCGGGGTCAGGAATGCCTGCCCATCATGGTCACGCCGCCGCGCCAGCACCAGAAGCGGGCTTTCCGCGATGTTCACCCGGGTCTGGCGACGGCGGCCATCCTCGGGGTCGTCTATCACGCGATCCTCCCACACCCGGTGACGGTCGCCGTGGTCAAAGGCCGCCTGGGCCTCGGCCATGCCGTGGACGGGCTGGGCATCCTCGTGGACCGGGTGGGCGTCCGCAAACGACGATGGCCCCGGCACGGCGCTGCGCTGGCGGGGCGACCGCAGCATCTGGCGCAGTGCCTCGCGCCCTGCCGGCGCGATGACATAGCGCTGGATGCGCCCCCCGCCCCGCGTCTGCACGACCCATCCCTTCAGCGCCATCATCTCTGCCAGGGCGCGTTCCAGAACGGCGGTACGGATGTCGTCGCGCGTGACGATCGCCTTGTCCATGCCGGGGGCCGATGCCATGCACGCACCCGGCTCTGCCAGCCGGCGCAGCACGCGCAGGGCCTGCCGCTCATCAGGCGCATTGGCCCCCTCGGGCCGCGGTGCCAGCGCGGCATCCACCAGCGGATCGTCGCGGCGCGCCTCGAACCGGCGGATGCGGCGCAGGATGGTCGAGGCATGAACACCGGCCTCGCGCGCCAGGGCACGGATCGTCACCCCCTGATCGACATGGCGCAGGTAAAGGCGCGCGTCCTCGCTCAGGTCGTCTTGCGCGCAGGTCTGCCCTTGCACCTGCGCACGGTGCTCCGCGATGCCCGTGTGGATTGCGAAATCACCGGTCAATATGGTCATGTCAGGTCCCTTGTCGTCCTCGGGCAGCCCGGCAGTAGACTACCCTGGGTTGAAATCTTTCCCTGTGGTTAACAGGGTGTTTCTGCACATAGCCGCAACATTCCCTAACAATTCCTAAAGAAACCTTGCTCCACCGCGCGCTGCGGCAGGGCTTTTGGCAACACACGTCAAGGTTGTGTGAAGGTGACCTCGTGGCAAACGCAAAGGATCAGCCCCATGACCGCAGTCTCGAACGTGATCGTTTTTCGCCCCCGCCCGACGAATCAGGGCCTGCGCCGTCCCGGAACGCTGATCCGGGCTGCCCGCGAAGGTCAGAAGACCTGGAAGCGCGATCGCGACCTGCCCCGCCTGCTGCGCAGCGACCGCTGCCCCGCGCCGGGCGTAGTCCTGTCCCGCCTGCGGGCCGAGGAACAGATCCAGAACGACATGCGCGTCACGCAGGCCGCCGAATACGACCTGCGCCGCCACGTCTTGCTGGTCATCGCCATCCTGGCAGAGATGCGTGCCGCGATCGACGCCGCGCCGATGCCGGCCACGGCCATCGCGCTGTAACCATCAGCGCTTCTTGATCAGGGAACCCAGAACGCCCCGGACCAGCGCCTGCCCGGTCCGGGTCCCCAACTGCCGGGCAAGGCTCTTGCCAAAGGTCTGCACGATGCTGTCGGACCGCCCGCGCGGCGCAGCCTTCTCGCGCGCCGGCGCCTGATATGGTCGCCCCCGTCCCGCACCGGCGGGCATGTCGAACAACCCGTCGTCATCCTTCTTCGCACTGGCCGCCTGGGCTGCGGCCTGGGTCTTGCGTGCCAGCATCTCATGCGCGGAATCGCGATCCAGGGCGGTGTCGTATTTTGGCCCCATCGGGGACGTGGCCCTGATCGCCGCGCGCTCCTGGTCCGTGATCGGGCCAACCTGACTGAACGGTGGCCGGATCAGCGTCCGTTGCGCGATGCCCGGCACACCCTTCGGCTGCAGGAAAGAGGTCACGGCCTCGCCCGTCCCCACCTGCTGGATCGTCTCGGCGATCTCGAAATCGGGGTTGGTCCGATAGTTCTGCGCCGCATCGCGCAAGGCCTTCTGATCCTTGGCGGTGAACGCCCGCAACGCGTGCTGAACCCGGTTGCCCAATTGGCCAAGCACCGATTCGGGAATGTCGGCGGGGTTCTGGGTGACGAACCAGATGCTGACGCCTTTCGACCGGATCAATCGTGCCACCCGCTCGACCTTTTCGATCAGGGCCTTCGGCGCGTCGTCGAACAGCAGATGCGCCTCGTCAAAGAAGAACGCGACGCGGGGCTTGTCCGGATCGCCCACTTCGGGCAACTGCTCGAACAGCTCCGACAACAGCCACAGCAGGAATGTCGCGTACAGACGGGGTGCGTTCATCAGGCGCTCTGCCGACAGGATGCTGATGACGCCGCGCCCGTCCGCGTCCTGACGGATGATGTCGGTCAGGGCCAGCGCCGGCTCGCCGAACAGGTTCGCTCCGCCCTCGGTCTCCAGCACCAGCAGCGCGCGCTGGATCGCGCCAACGCTGGCGGTGCTGACATTGCCATAGCGCGTCGACAGGTCGGCGGCGTTCTGTCCGACCCAGACAAGCATCGACTGCAGGTCCTTGAGGTCCAGAAGCTGCAGCCCCTCCTCGTCGGCGACGCGGAAGGCGATCGCCATGACGCCCTCCTGCGCCTCCGTCAGGTCCAGCAGGCGCGACAGCAGCAGCGGTCCCATCTCGGCCGGCGTGGTGCGGACGGGATGGCCCTGTTGGCCCCAGACATCCCAGAATGTCACCGGATAGGATGCATAGGTCAAATCGATCCCGATCTGACCGGCCCTCGCAAGGAAAGGCTCGTGCAGCTTGCCTTGATCCGATCCCGCCTTGGCCAGCCCCGCCAGATCCCCCTTCACATCCGCTAGGAACACCGGAACGCCCGCCGCCGAAAGGCTTTCGGCCAGGGTCTGCAGCGTGACGGTCTTGCCCGTCCCCGTCGCACCCGCGACCAGCCCGTGCCGGTTTGCCAGCTTCAGCAGCATCGTCTCGGGGGTCGCGTATCCGGCGCCGGCGCCGCCCACGAAGATCGTTCCCGCATCCAGGTCCAGAACCGAGGCCATCGCATCCCCCACGAACAAATTGCGCAACGCACGCCTTGAAAAGACAATTTTAACGCTTTCATGGCAAGGTGAAGTTGTCCGGATCGCAGCCGTGACCCGGACCTTCCTCCCTGTTGGACTGCCGCGCCCTCGGGCGCGGCTTTTTTTATGTGATCGGGGGAAAATCCATAGACCGTTGACGGATCACGCCAACGCGATTAGCGTGCGTCTCAATGATGACCGGCCAGTCCGGCAGGGAGAATAACGCAACGCGTCGGGGGCCGTGGTGAAAGCCACGGCCTTTCGCGTCAATTCATTACGCGTGTCCGGCCGGTTCGGTTCCCACGCAACTTCTTCAATGCGCAATCCTGTGCGATGTCCCGACCTCAAGTGTTGGTGACAGAGCGTGTCGTGGCAGGGGACTGACAAGGCCCCGGCGCCGTGCTAGATCAGCCGCAATGCGTTGAGCAAAAGAAAGAAAGATTGATGTTCATCAGACATTCGCACGCGCTGTTGGCCGCCCTCGCCCTGATCACCGGGCCCGCATTCGCCCAGGACACCCCGGCGCCGGCCACGCCCGAAACCCCCGCGGCGGAAGCCCCCGCCGCCGATGCGCCTGCAACCGCCGCACCGGCCGCAGATGCCCTCGCCGCGGACGCGCCGGCCACCGCACCTGCCGATGCAGAGACGCCAGCCGCGCCTGCCGATGCCCCTGCGGCCGAGAACGCGCCCGCGGGTCAGCCCGCGCGCGATCCGAACGGACCGGGCAGCTATTACGCCAAGTCCGAGCATGGCGATTGGACCATCCGCTGCATCCGCGCCGATCAGGGCAAGGATCCGTGCGAGATGTACAAGCTGCTGACCGACGCCGACGACAACCCGGTTGCCGAACTGACCATGGTTCCCCTGTCGAACGGCGACGTCGCCGCCGGCGCCACCCTGGTCGCACCGCTGGAGACGGACCTGATCGACGGCCTGGGCTTCCAGATCGGATCGGGCGAGATGCGCGGCTATCCGTTCAGCTTCTGCGCGCCGGTCGGCTGCGTCGCGCGCCTTGGCTTCACCAATCAGGAACTGGCAAGCATGAAGGCCGGCAGCACCGCAGCCGTGCAGCTGCTGCCCTTCGGTGGGGACCCGGATTCGCCGGTCCAGCTGAGCATGTCGCTGACCGGCTTCACCGCCGCGTTCGATGAACTGGCCGCCTATGCCGCCGCACCCGCGCCCGCCCCGGCCGCCGATGCCGAACCGGCAGAGGATGCCCCCGCCGAGGACGCACCGGCCGAGTGATCCACCCTGCCATCGCATGAACGGAAAAGGCCGCGTCCCCTGGGCGCGGCCTTTTTCATGCGTCCCGCATGACGATCAGACGCGGCGCAGGGCGATGACCGCGTTCAGTCCGCCAAAGGCGAAGGCATTGGACAGGACGGCATCGACCCGTGCCTCACGGGCCTCGTTGGGAACGACGTCCAGCGCGCATTCGGGGTCGGCCTCCTGATAGCCGATCGTGGGCGCGATCACCCCGTCGCGCAGCGCCATGATGCAGGCCAGCAGTTCGACCGCGCCGGTGCCGCCGATCAGATGGCCGTGCATCGACTTGGTCGACGACATCATCAACCGGTCCGCGTGATGGCCAAAGGCATGGGCCACCGCCGCACATTCCGTCTTGTCATTCGCGGCAGTGCCCGTTCCGTGGGCATTGATATAGCCGATATCCTCGCGGTTCAGGCCGGCATCGACCATCGCCCCGGTGATCGCGCGCTCGGCCCCCTGGGCCGATGGCATGACGATGTCCTGCGCATCCGACGACATGGCAAAGCCCACGACCTCGGCCAGGATCTCGGCGCCACGCGCCCGGGCGTGTTCGAAATCCTCGAAGACGAAGACGCCCGCGCCTTCGCCCTGGACCATGCCGTTGCGATTGGCGCTGAAGGGGCGGCAGGCGTCCTTGGACATCACGCGCAGCCCCTCCCATGCCTTGACGCCGCCAAAGCACAGCATCGCATCGGACCCGCCCGACAGCATGACGTCGGCCGCGCCCGACCGCACCATCTGGAACGCCAGGCCCATCGCATGATTGCTGCTGGCGCAGGCGGTGGCGACGGTGAAGGCGGGGCCGCGCAGGCCGAACTCCATGCTGACATGGCTGGCCGCGGCATTGTTCATCAGCTTGGGGACCACGAAGGGATGGACGCGGTTCTTCCCCTCCTCATAGACGGCGCGATAGTTCTCGTCCCAGGTATTCAGCCCACCGCCGGCCGTGCCCAGGATGACCCCCGACCGCAGGCCAAGCGCGCCCTGAAAGTGCAGGCCCGACTGCTCGACCGCCTGCTTGGCAGCCAGCAGGGTGAACTGGGTGAACTTGTCATAGAGCAGGATCTGCTGGCGGTTGAAATAGGTCTCGGGCGTCCAGTCGTGGACCTGTCCACCGATCTGGATCGACAGGCGATCGACATCGCGAAAATCCAGCTGCGTGATCCCGCAGCGACCCTCGCGGAACGCCTCTAGGGTGGTGGCGACATCGTGGCCAAGCGCGTTGATCGTGCCGGCGCCGGTGATCACCACGCGGCGCAGCCCGCCGCGGCCGGTCGTCTCGGCCGCAGGCCGGATCGCGGGTGCCGCGCGGCCTGCGTCGATCAGCGCCTCGTCCACGGGGGCGGTCATTCCGCCTTTTCCGCGACCAGCCGATGCACCGCGGCGATGATCGTGCCCATGTTCGAGATGTCGAAGTCGGACTTCTCGGGCTCGTTCGCATTGAACGGGATCGAGATGTCGAACTCTTCCTCGATGGCAAAGATCGATTCGACCAGGCCCAGACTGTCGATGCCCAGTTCGGCGGGGGTCGCGTCATCGGTGATCTGGTCGGGTTCCAGCATCGCCTGTTCCGCGATGATGGCCCGAATGCGCTGCGTGATGTCGTCTGTCATGTCGCCTCCTGTTCAGCCCTTTTCCAACAGGCGTGTAACGGTTTCCTGAAGCTTGGACAGCTGTTGTGCGAAACGCGGCAGCCGCCGCATGGCCTTCTGGATCTCCAGCTGGGTCTCCATCTTGACCGCGGGGTTGCCCAGGATCACCCGGCCTGCCGGCACGCGGGTGAAGATCTTGGCGGCACCGCCCGCGATGACGTCGTCCCCGATCTGGATATTGTCGTTGACGCCCACCTGCCCGGCCAGCACGACCCTGTCGCCGATCACCGACGATCCGGCCACGCCCACCTGGCTGCACAAAAGGCAGTCACGGCCCACGACGACGTTGTGGCCCAGCATCACCAGGTTGTCGATCTTGGTGCCGTCGCCCACGCGGGTCGACCGGATCGTGCCGCGGTCGATGGTGGCGTTCGCGCCGATCTCGACGTCATGACCCAGCTCGACCGCGCCAAGCGAATGGATGCGCGTCCAGTGCTGCTGGTTGACCGCGGCACGGGCGCCCAGGGTGCGGCGGATCTCCTCGATCCCCGACTCCTCGGGGGTGACGAAGGAAAACCCATCTCCGCCGATCGACGCGCCCGGCTGCACGATCAGACGGTCGCCGGCGGTCACGTCATGGCCGATCCGCACGCCCGGATGGATCAATGCCTGATCGCCGATGCGGGCGCCGCGACCGATGCTGACATGCGCGCCGATGCGGGCGCCCTGCCCGATCCGCACATGCGCGCCGATGACGACAAAGGGCGCAATGGCCGCGCCGTCGCCGATCGTGGCCGTAGGGTCGATGACCGCGGTCGGATGGATGCCCGGCGCGATGTCCGGGCCGCGGTCAAAGGCCCGCGTCAGACCGGCCATGACCAGCCGCGGGCGGGGGGCAAAGATGGCGGCCTTCAGGCCATAGGCCTCGGGGTCCATCCCTTCGGCCAGAATTGCGATGCTGCCGGGCTTCAACGCCTCGGCGTATTTGGGCGCCATGGCCATGGCCAGCGTGCCGCCATCCGCGTCGACCGGACCGACCGCCGCGGGTTCCGCCGCACCCGTCACGCGGATCGACTGGTCGCCCCAGCATTGCGCGTCCAGAGCCCGCGCCAGCTCACCCATCGTCAGGACCATGGCCCCCCCTTTCGCGCAAGGACTTAGCCTGTTTGCAAGGCTGCTTCCAGTGCCCGCGTTCCGGGGCGGGTCACAACCCCGGGTTCAGGTCCGCGACCATGGCTGGCGCCGCCGCGCCAAAACCCTGGGCCTGCAGCGCCTCCCAGATGCGGGCGTCGCGACCATAGATGTCGTCGAACAGACGGATGCGCCCATCCGGGCCGGGCCAGGCGGTGAAATAGACCAGATGCACGGGAACCGGCGGCGTCAGCTTCAGCCAGGTCTCGCGTTCCCGGTCGCGGGCGCGCTGAAACATGGCAGCCGGATCATCGGTCTGGCGCGACAGCAGCGCACGGGCCAGATCGACCGGGTCGCCGATGCGGATGCAGCCATTCGATTCCGCCCGCACCCGGTTCGCAAACAGGTGCTTGGAGGGCGTGTCGTGCAGATAGATGTTCCAGGGATTGGGAAAGATGAACTTGACCACGCCAAGGGCATTGTCGTCGCTTGGCTTCTGGCGCAGCCTGAACGGAAAGCTGGCGGCGCTATAGCGGCCAAAGTCGATGCCGTCCCGCGCCAGCACCCGCCCCGCGCCATCCACCACGTCCAGATGCGACAGCGCATGGCGGTTCGCCTGCAGGCGGGGCAGATAGTCGCGAACGGCGATGGACCGCGGCACGTTCCAGCTGGGATTGACCACGACATTGGCCATCATCTCGGAAAATTCGGGCGTGCGCATCTCGGGCGTGTCCTTGCCCATGACGCTGCGAGTGCGGAACACCTCGGCCCCGTCTTCCACGATGGTCGTGCTGAATTCCGGGATGTTCACCCAGACATGGCGGCTGTCCAGATCCTCGGACGCCATCCAGCGCATCCGCTCCATCGCCACCAGGATCGCACGCTGCCGCGCGTCCTGTCCGGTGCCGCCATCGCCGTTCAGCGCCGCGATGGTCCGCGGGCCCGCGACGCCGTCATCCGGCAGGCCGGCCGCACGCTGATAATCGGAGACCGCCCGCGCAAGGGCATCGTCATACAGCGTGGCATCCGGCGCATCGGCGGCAAACCCGATGGCCACCAGGCGCGTGCGCAGGTCGGCGATCGCCGTGGCCCTTTGGCCTGGCCGCCAGACACCGGTCGCAATCCTTGGTAGGCTCTGCGGCACCACCAGATCGGCCGGCCCGGACAGCGCCTGTTGCAGCGCAAGATAGGCCGGATGGTCCGGTCCGGCCCCGGCAAGGACCGCCGCAGGATCCGCCGCCGCCTCGAACCGCGCCAGCAGCGGGACCACCGCGGTCCGCACGGGCTGTCGCTTGATCTCGGGGTCGACGCGCGTCGGGTTCAGCACGCCGCCGGTCAGATCGCGCAGCAGGCGTGACAGGGCATGGGCATGGGCGATCTCGGCCGCAAGGCCTTCGGTCGCCGTCAGGCGGTCGGGCTGGTATCGGGCAACGGGGATGCCATGGCGCGGGGCGTTCCCGATCGCGTCGCGCAAAGCGAGTCGCCGGGCCTCTCCCTCGGGGCCAAGGAAGATCGGGCGCAACCCGTTGCTGCCATAGAACGAGGCAAGATCGGCGTCGTCCGACACTGCCAGCGCCAAGGCCATCTGTTGCGGCGTGAAATCCAGCCGTGGCGCCGCGGCCACGCTCACGGCAGTGAGAGGTTCGCGTGCGCCGGACGCAACGGGAAGCCAGCCGACGACCCCCGCCAGTGTCAGCGCCAGCACGCCCCGGACCATTCGAACCGCCATCTGAACCTCCGAAATTCTGTCCGTATTGTCCCACGGCCGCCGTGCGCGCGCCACACCCCACGCGTTTGTTTGTGCAGTGGAAAAGCAGTGGTTGCCAAAACGCCACAGCGCCGCCGCCGATGTGCAACATTACCCGTTTTAGGCGAAATCTTGCCGAAATTCGGGTTAGGATCGGCCATCCCGGCAGAATCCGTTTCGTCGCGCACGCGCTTTTGACATATTGTTAATCAGGTCGGGGATAAACCACGACAGGCCGCGACGTGTCGCCGGCTTAAAAAAACGAAGCAGGACAGGCGATCTGACATGACAATGGACATTATCTCCCGTCGCGGCATCTTGGGTGTGTTCGCGGCAACCAGTGTTGCGGCGACCCCGGTGATGGCGAATGCCTTCGGATTTTTGCGCGGCAATGCGGGCGACATGCGGCGGGTCAAGATGTACAACGGCCGGACCGGCGAGAGCATCGACACGGTCTATTGGGTCGACGGAAAATACATCCGCGAGGCCCTGAACGAGATCAACGTCTTCATGCGCGACTGGCGCACGGGCGAGGTGATCGGCATCGACCCGCGGATGATCGACGTGGCGGCCGCGTCCTCGCGCCTGCTGCAGACCAACGAACCCTACATTATGCTGTCGGGATACCGCTCGCCCCGCACCAACGCGATGCTGCGGCGCCAGTCCAGCGGCGTGGCGCAGAACTCGCTGCACCTGACGGGCAAGGCGGCCGACCTGCGGCTGAAGTCGCGCTCGGTCGGGCAGATGTACCAGGCTGCGGTGGCCTGCCGCGCCGGTGGCGTGGGACGCTACAGCCGGTCGAACTTCGTGCACATGGATTGCGGTCCCGTCCGCACCTGGGGCAGCTGATTTCAGACGACCTTTTCGCAAGGCGCAAACGCCCTCTGCCACCCGCAGACGGCGTTTTCCGCATTTTTCGGGCTTGCCGCCGCAACGCTGGCTTGCGACGCTGGCCGGAACAACAAGACAAGATCGGACCTGCATGAGCCCCCTCGAGACGCGCCGTTTCAAAACCGCCAAGAAAATCCAGGCCGCAGCCATCGAACTGGCCGTCCGCGACGGTCTTCCCAATGTCACGACCGAGGCGATCGCCCGACATGCGGGCATCAGCACGCGGACCTTCTTCAACTACTACCCCTACAAGGAGGCGGCCCTGATGGGTCCGCCGCCCGACTATCCGCCCGAAGCGTCCGAGATCTTCATCGCGGGCAAGGGTCGCCTGATCGAGGATCTGGGCCTGCTGATAGAGGCGCATCTGGCCCGATATCTGAACGAACGCGAACTGATCGGCGCGATGCTGGCCCTGTCCGACAAGGACCCCAAGCTGGAGGCGCTGCGCAACAGCGCCATGCTGGCGCGCCGCGCGCAGATGCGTACGCTGCTGCATCGGCGGATGCCCGGGTCGGACGAACGCGTGATCGAGATTTTGGCCGCCGCGATCATCGCCGCGACGAACGCCGCGACCAAGGATTGGGTGTCGGGCGCGCGCGAGGATTTCATCGCCGCAGCGCATGAGAACCTGTCGCTGATCCTGACGGCGGCCGAAATGCTGGACAAGCCCAGCTAGGGCGTCAGCAGCTTTCGGTACAGGTCGTCCAGGAATGCCGCGCCCTCGGCCACGGGGTCGCGGCCGTCTCCCAGGACGGCGCGGACCTGCGTCTCGAAATCGGCATAGTGCTGGGTCATCGACCAGATCGAGAAGATCAGGTGGCGCGGCTCGACCCGCGCGAGCAGCCCTTGGTCCATCCAGCCTTCCAGAACCGCGACCGTCCGATCGACGATCTGTCGCAGATCGCCGCCCAGGATTTCGGTCAGATGCGGCGCGCCCTGCAGGATCTCGTGGGCGAACAGGCGGCTTTCGCGGGGATAGTCCTGCGACATCGACAGCTTGGCCTGCACATAGCGCAGCACCTCGGCCAGCGGCTCTCCGTCGGGGTCGATCTGGCGCATCGGCGCCAGCCACATCTCCAGCAGGGTCGTCAGCAGCGCCTTGTGGATTTCGTCCTTGGAGCCGAAGTAATACAAGACGTTCGGCTTGGACAGGCCCGCTGCCCGCGCGATCTGGTCGATGGTCGCGCCGCGCAATCCGTTGGCCGAAAACGCCTCCAACGCCCCGTTCAGGATCAGCTCCCTGTTTTTCTGCTGAATCCGGGTCATCTGGGGCATGCTGGTCTCTGTCATCGAAGCTCCGGCTCTGGCATGATCCGATTTTGGGCAGATCGGTCGGAATTGTCATCCGGCTTGTCAGGACGCTTGACTGCCCCCTGCCCCGTGCTAGCCTGATCCTGACCGTTTGGTCAATAATCCGTGAGGACGATGCCCATGCCGCTTGACCGCAAGCCCGCCCCGAATGACCTGCGCGCTTTCTGGATGCCCTATACCGCGAACCGTCAGTTCAAGTCGGCGCCGCGGATGTTGGTTGCGTCCAAGGACATGCATTACACGGCCGCAGACGGTCGCCAGATCCTGGACGGGACGGCAGGCCTGTGGTGCTGCAACGCCGGCCACTGCCGCCCCAGGATCACCGAGGCCGTCCAGAACCAAGTCGGAGAGCTGGATTATGCCCCCGCCTTCCAGATGGGCCATCCGCTGGCGTTCGAGCTGGCCAACCGCATCGTGGACATCGCGCCCGATGGGATGGACCATGTCTTCTATACGAATTCGGGCAGCGAGGCCGTCGATACCGCGCTGAAGATCGCGCTGGCCTATCACCGGGCGCGGGGCGACGCGGCCCGCACGCGGTTGATCGGGCGCGAGCGGGGCTATCACGGCGTGGGCTTCGGCGGGATCTCGGTCGGGGGCATCGTGAACAACCGCCGCCATTTCGGCACATTGCTGGCGGGCGTCGACCACATGCCCCACACCCATCTGCCCGAGAACGTCTTCACCAAGGGGCAGCCGGAACACGGCGCCAACCTGGCCGACGAGCTGGAGCGCATCGTGGCCCTGCACGGAGCCGAGACGATCGCCGCCGTCATCGTCGAGCCGATGGCCGGGTCGACCGGCGTCCTGATGCCGCCCAAGGGCTATCTGGAGAAGCTGCGCGCGATCACGAAAAAGCACGGCATCCTGCTGATCTTCGACGAGGTGATCACCGGTTTCGGGCGCCTGGGCAGCCCCTTCGCTGCCCAGCATTTCGGCGTTGTCCCCGACATGATCACCTGCGCCAAGGGCCTGACCAACGGCGTGATCCCGATGGGCGCGGTCCTGGCCACCGCGGAGATCTATGACGCGTTCATGCAGGGCCCCGAGCACATCATCGAACTGTTCCACGGCTATACCTATTCCGGGAACCCGATCAGCTGCGCGGCGGCCATCGCCACGTTGGACACCTATGCCGAAGAAGGTCTGCTGACGCGCGCCGCGTCGCTGGAGACCTATTGGCAAGAGGCGATCCACGGGCTGCGGGACCATCCGAACGTGATCGACATCCGCAACATGGGCCTGATCGGCGCCGTGGAGCTGGCGCCGATCGAGGGTCAGCCGGGCAAGCGCGCCTTCGACATCTTCGTGCGCGCGTTCGAGGCCGGCATCCTGATCCGCGTGACGGGCGACATCATCGCCATGTCGCCGCCCCTGATTATCAGCGAGGCGCAGATCGATCATTTGATCGGCACGCTTGGCGAGGTGCTGAAGACCGCCGCGTAAGCGGCCAAACCCATCCAGCCGACCCCGCGACAGAATGGGGCGGCCCGACAGGAAGGACTGCGAATGAGCGACGCAAGTGGCGTGATGACGGCTGCGAACATGACCGTCGATGGCGACAGGCTGTGGGACAGTCTGGACCAGATGGCCCAGATCGGCCCCGGCATCGCGGGCGGCTGCAACCGCCAGACCCTGACCGATGCCGATGCCGAGGGACGTAGCCTTTTCCAGCGCTGGTGCGAAGAAGCCGGCATGACGATGGGCATCGACCGGATGGGCAGCATGTTCATGCGCCATGAGGGGGCCGAGCCCGATCTGGACCCCGTCTATATCGGCAGCCACCTGGACACGCAGCCGACCGGCGGGCGCTATGACGGGGTGCTGGGCGTCCTTGCCGGGCTGGAGGTGATCCGGTCGATCCGGGACCTGGGCATCCGCACGCGCCGCCCCGTCGTGGTGACGAACTGGACCAACGAGGAAGGCGCGCGTTTCGCGCCCGCCATGTTGGCGTCGGGCGTCTTTGCGGGCGTCTTGACCGAGGATTACGCCAACAGCCGTCAGGATGCCGATGGCAAGCGTTTCGGCGACGAGTTGGACAGGATCGGCTGGCGCGGAACCGAAGCGCCGGGCGACCGCAAGATCCACGCGATGTTCGAACTGCATATCGAACAGGGCCCGATCCTTGAGGCAGAGGGCAAGCAGATCGGCGTGGTCACCCATGGCCAGGGGCTGTGGTGGCTGCAGGTGACGCTGACCGGCAAGGATGCCCATACGGGCAGCACGCCCATGGCGATGCGCGTGAATGCGGGCCTTGGCATGGCACGGATCATAGAGGCGGTGCATCGCATCGCGATGGACCACCAGCCGGATGCGGTCGGTGCCGTCGGCCAAGCCAACCTTTTCCCGAACAGCCGCAATGTCATTCCGGGAAAGGCGGTGTTCTGCATCGATTTCCGGTCGCCCGATCTGGAGAAGCTGACGTCGATGCGGTCGAGGTTGGAAGCGGAGGCCGCTGAGATCGCCGCGGAACTGGGGCTGGGGATCGAGATCGAGCCGGTCGGGCATTTCGACCCGGTGACCTTTGATCCCGACCTGGTCGGCAAGGTGCGCGGCGCGGCCGAGAGGCTAGGCTACAGCCACATGGATATCGTGTCGGGCGCGGGGCATGACGCCTGCTGGATCGCCAAGGTTGCGCCGACAGTGATGATCATGTGCCCCTGCGAAGGCGGGCTGAGCCACAACGAGGCCGAGGCGATCACGCCGGACTGGGCGCGTGCGGGATGCGACGTGCTGCTGCACGCGGTGCTGGACGCCGCCGAGATCGTCCGCTGACGCGGACCGTGGCCGGGGGTTTTACCCCCGGACCCCCAGGGTATTTGGACAAAGAAGAAGAGGGATACCATGAGCACGGTCATCAGGGGCGGAACCATCGTTACGGCGGATCTGAGCTATCAGGCCGACGTGCTGATCGAGGGGGGGCGTATTGCCGCGATCGGTCAGGGGCTGGTCGGTGACACCGTCCTGGACGCGGGCGGCTGCCTGATCATGCCGGGCGGGATCGACCCGCACACGCATCTGGAGATGCCCTTCATGGGCACTTATTCGGCCGACGATTTCGAGAGTGGGACGCGGGCGGCACTGGCGGGGGGCACGACGATGGTCGTGGACTTCGCGCTGCCGTCGCCGGGCCAGGGACTGCTGGATGCGCTGCAGATGTGGGACAACAAGTCCGGGCGCGCGCATTGCGATTACAGCTATCACATGGCGGTCACGTGGTGGGGCCAGCAGGTGTTCGACGAGATGCAGGCGGTCGTGGACCGCGGCATCACCAGCTTCAAGCATTTCATGGCCTACAAGGGCGCGCTGATGGTGAATGACGACGAGTTGTTCGCGTCGTTCCGCCGGGTCGGCGATCTGGGCGGCGTGGCGATGGTCCATGCCGAGAACGGCGACGTGGTGGCGGAGCTGTCCGCGCGACTGCTTGCCGAGGGGAACACCGGCCCGGAAGCCCACGCCTATTCCCGCCCGCCCCAGGTCGAGGGCGAGGCCACGAACCGCGCGATCATGGTGGCCGACATGGCAGGCGTGCCGCTGTACGTGGTCCATGTCAGCTGCGAGGACAGCCATGAGGCGATCCGCCGGGCGCGCGCCCAAGGCAAGCGGGTCTGGGGCGAGCCGCTGATCCAGCACCTGACGCTGGACGAATCCGAGTATTTCAACGCGGATTGGGATCATGCCGCACGCCGGGTCATGTCGCCGCCGTTCCGCAACAAGCAGCACCAGGACAGCCTGTGGGCCGGTCTGCAGTCGGGCAGCCTGTCGGTCGTGGCGACCGACCACTGCGCCTTCACAACCGATCAGAAACGCACCGGCATCGGCGATTTCACCAAGATCCCGAACGGCACCGGGGGTCTTGAGGATCGGATGCCGATGCTGTGGACGCATGGAGTCGGCACGGGGCGGCTGACGCCGAACGAGTTCGTGGCCGTCACCTCAACCAACATCGCCAAGATCCTGGGGATGTACCCGAAAAAGGGCGCGGTCCTGGTCGGCAGCGACGCGGACCTGGTGGTCTGGGACCCCGAGGCGACCAAGACGATCACGGCCGGTGCCCAGCAATCCGCGATCGATTACAACGTGTTCGAGGGGCAGACCGTCAAGGGCCTGCCGCGGTTCACCCTGACCCGCGGCGTCGTTGCCGTGACCGAGGGCAAGGTCGACAGCCGCAAGGGGCACGGCGAATTCGTGGCCCGCGAGCCGCACGGTCAGGTGAACCGCGCGCTGTCCGCCTGGAAGGACCTGACCGCGCCGCGCCCGGTCCAGCGCGGCGGCATTCCTGCAAGCGGGGTGTGACTTGACCGTCATCGAGGCAAGCGGCGTCAGCCTGACCTTCCAGACCGCCGACGGGCCGGTGCACGCCCTCAAGGACGTGGACCTGTCCATCGCGCCCGGCGAATTCGTCAGCTTCATCGGGCCGTCGGGATGCGGCAAGACCACGTTCCTGCGCAGCATCGCCGCGCTGGAGACGCCCACCGACGGCACCCTGCGCGTCAACGGAATGGAGCCGGACGCGGCCCGACGGGCGCGCGCCTATGGGTACGTGTTCCAGGCGCCGGGGCTTTATCCGTGGCGGACGATCGCGGGGAACATCTCTCTGCCGCTGGAGATCATGGGGTTTTCAAAGGCTGATCGCGCGGAACGCATTGCCCGGGTCATGGACCTGGTCGAACTGTCGGGCTTTGGCGGCAAGTTTCCGTGGCAGCTGTCGGGCGGCATGCAGCAGCGCGCCAGCATCGCACGAGCGCTGGCCTTCGACGCCGACATCCTGCTGATGGACGAACCTTTCGGCGCCTTGGACGAGATCGTGCGCGACCGCCTGAACGAGGCGCTGCTGGCCCTGTGGCGCAAGACCGGCAAGACCATCGGCTTTGTCACGCATTCGATCCCCGAGGCGGTCTATCTGTCGACCAAGATCGTCGTCATGTCGCCGCGTCCAGGCCGCATCACCCGCGTGATCGAAAGCACCCTGCCCCCGGACCGTCCGCTGGACATCCGCGACACGCCCGAATTCATCGCCCTGGCCCATGAGGTCCGCGAGGGGTTGCGCGACGGACACAGCCATGACTAGGGGGCGGCTTGTGCCCGTGATGACGGTGCTGCTGGCCATCGTCGCCGTCTGGTACCTGGCCGCGATCCGCATGAACGCCCAGTGGGAGCGTGACCAGGCCGCCCGGGCCGAGGTGACGCTGACCCTGCCCGACCTTGTCGCGCGCACCTTGGTGCAGGAACGCCCCGTGCTGCCCGCGCCCCACCAGGTGGCCGTCGGCCTGTGGGAGGGGCTGGCCGGTCAGGCCATCACCTCGCGCCGCAGCTTGGTCTGGCATGCCTGGGTGACCCTGTCCGCGACGCTGGCAGGCTTTGCCATCGGTACCGGCGCGGGCATCCTGCTGGCAGTCGGCATCGTCCACAGCCGTAGCATGGACCAGTCGGTCATGCCCTGGGCCGTGGCCAGCCAGACCGTGCCGATCCTGGCCATCGCGCCAATGGTCATCGTGGTCCTGTCCAGCATGGGTGTCACGGGCCTTTTGCCCAAGGCGATCATCGCCGCATGGCTGTCGTTCTTTCCGGTATTGGTCGGCATGGTCAAAGGCCTGCGCACCCCCGATGCGATGCAGCTGGACCAGATGCGCAGCTGGAGCGCCAGCAACGCCCAGGTCTTTTGGCGGCTGCGGCTGCCGTCGTCGCTGCCCTACCTGTTCGCCAGTCTCAAGGTCGCGATCGCCGCGGCGCTGGTCGGCACCATCGTGGGCGAACTGCCCGCCGGGGCGACCGCGGGCCTGGGCGCGCGCCTACTGTCAGGCAGCTATTACGGCCAGACCGTCCAGATCTGGTCGGCGCTGTTCGTTGCTGCCCTGCTGGCCGCGGGCCTTGTCGCCATCGTCGGATGGCTGGAGCGACGCACCCTCACCCGCATGGGGTTGGCACGATGACAGAGCTGCGCCTTGGTCGGACCTATTGGTTCCTGCAGAACATCCAGGCGGTCGCGGGGGGCATCGTCGCCTTGGTCGCCGCGCATTGGCTGGCGCCGACGGCCGCGCCGCTGGTGGCGGTGTGGCTGATCGCGTGGCTGTTCAACGCCTGGCTGGCCGGGTTCGACACGCCCGTGACGCGCGCCGTCGTGCCGATCATCTTTGGCGGCACGATCATCCTGCTGTGGGAGATGGCGGTCCGCGCCTATGCGATCCCGACCGTGATCCTGCCCGCACCCAGCCAGATCACGGCCAGTTTCGCGGCTAATACCGGCATTCTGTGGACCGATTTCGTCCAGACGATCCTCAAGGGGGCGCTGACCGGCTGGCTGATCGGTGCGGCGGCGGCGGTTCTGACCGCCATCGCCATCGACCGCAGTCCCTTTCTGCAGCGCGGGCTGCTGCCCATCGGCAATTTCGTCGCCGCCCTGCCCATCGTCGGCATTGCCCCGATCCTGGTGATGTGGTTCGGCTTCGACTGGCAGTCCAAGGCCGCGGTCGTGGTGGTGATGGTCTTCTTCCCGATTCTGGTGAACATGGTCGCGGGCCTGCGCGCCACTGATGCGATGCAGCGTGACCTGATGGCCAGCTGGGCCGCCCCCTATGGCGCGGCGCTGTGGAAGCTGCGCCTGCCCGCCGCGATGCCCTTTCTGTTCAACGGGTTGAAGATCACCACCACGCTGGCCCTGATCGGGGCGATCGTTGCCGAATTCTTCGGCAGCCCGACGCGCGGCATGGGTTTCCGCATCTCGACCGCGGTGGGGCGTCTGGACCTGCCGCTGGTCTGGGCCGAAATTGTCGTGGCGGCGCTGGCGGGAACGCTGTTCTATGGCATCGTTGCGCTGATCGAGAAGAAGGTGACGTTCTGGCACCCGTCGCAGCGCAACTAACCGGGGCCGCATCCCCATCCGGGACGGATCCCACCAACAGGAGAGACGGGAAATGACACGACTGATGACCGGGGCCGCGGCCCTTGCGCTGATGGCCGGAGGGGCGCAGGCAGGCGATCTGACGCTGCAGCTGAAATGGGTCACGCAGGCCCAGTTCGCGGGCTATTACGTCGCGCAGGAAAAGGGTTTCTACGAAGAAGAGGGCGTCAACCTGACCATCCTGCCGGGCGGTCCTGACATCGCACCGACCCAGGTCCTGGCCGGCGGCGGCGCAGACGTGATCGTCGAATGGATGCCTGCGGCGCTGGCCGCGCGCGAAAAGGGCCTGCCGATGGTGAACATCGCCCAGCCCTTCAAGGCGTCGGGCATGATGCTGACCTGTCTGAAGGAAAGCGGCATCAGCGATCCGGCTACCGATTTCGCGGGCAAGACCCTGGGCGTCTGGTTCGCGGGCAACGAATACCCGTTCCTGTCCTGGATGAACACGCTTGGCCTGTCGACCGAGGGCGGCCCCGAGGGTGTGACCGTGCTGAAACAGGGCTTCAACGTCGATCCCCTGCTGCAGAAACAGGCTGCCTGCATCAGCACGATGACCTACAACGAGTACTGGCAGGTGATCGACGCCGGCATCGCCGAGGATGACCTGGTGACCTTCAAGTACGAGGACCAGGGCGTGGCCACCCTTGAGGACGGCCTCTATGTGCTGGAGGAGACGCTGGAGGACAGCGAGAAGGTGACCGACTTGGTGGGCTTTGTCCGCGCCAGCATGCGCGGCTGGCAATACGCGGCCGAGAACCCCGAGGAGGCCGCCCAGATCGTCCTGGACAATGACGAGACCGGCGCCCAGACCCTGGAGCATCAGACCCGCATGATGACCGAGATCGCCAAGCTGCTGGAAGGTTCGGACGGCACCCTGGCCGAGGCCGATTACCAGCGCACCGTCGATATCCTGCTGTCGGGCGGGTCCGACCCGGTGATCCAGGCCGCCCCCGAAGGGGCATGGGTGTCGACCATCACCGACCGCGCCTTCGACTGAATGACGGTCGGGCCGCCCCATCGGGCGGCCCGCCTTATTCCGCGGGCTGCGCCGCCGCGCGTCGCGTCTGCCTGCGGACGCGCCTGCGTCCGTCCCATGCCAGCAGCGTCGGCGTCAGGATCAGCGTGACCGCAGTCGCCACCACCAGCCCCCCCGCGATCCCCGTCGACAGCTGGATCCAGAACTGGCCCGAAGGCGCACCCAGGAACAGGTCGCGGCCGGTGAAATCGATGGTCATGCCCAGCACCATCGGCACCAGGCCAATGACCGTCGTGCCGGCCGTCAACAGCACCGGACGCACCCGTTCCGACGCCGCACGCCGCGCCGCGCGATCCGGGTCGTCGCCGGCCCCGCGATATTCGTTGTAGGCGTCGATCAGCACGATGTTGTTGTTCACCACGACGCCAGCCAAGGCCATGATGCCGATGCCGCTCATCACGATCGAGAACGCTTCCTGCCGGACCATCAGCCCAAGGAACACCCCTGAGATCGAGAACACGATCGCCGTCAGCACCAGCAACGCCTGATAAAAGCTGTTCATCTGGATCAGCAGGATGGTGAACATCAGGAAGATCGCCGCGACGAACGCCCCCATCAGGAATGTCATCGCCTCCTGCTGGTCCTCGATCTCTCCTCCGAACGTGACCTCGACGTCGTCGGGCAGATCGGCCTGGTCGATGCTGGCCTGGATGAGCGCCAGCTCGGCCTGCAGCGTGGCGCCCGGGGCAAGGTCCGCGGTCAGGGTCTGGGTCTCTCTCGCGGCGATGCGGGTGATGGCGGAGGGTGCCGGCGCCGGGAGCATCTGCACCATGTTGGAGATGGGCACCTGCGCGCCAGACGGACCGGCGACGCGCAATGACGACAGGTTCTCCAGATTGCGCTGATCTGACGGATAGCGCAGGGCGATGTCGACCTCGTCATCGGCGAAATCGGGAAGGTAGGTGCCCAGGTTCACCCCCGTCGTCAGCAGCTGGACCGCGGTGCCGATGGTGTTCATGTCGATGCCGAAGCGCGCCGACTCCTCTCGGTCGACGACCAGCCGGATCTCGGGGTTGGGTCGGGGCGTGTCGTTGGCGATGTCAACGAAGCGGCCCTGTGCCTGCATCAGCTGTTCGATCTTGGCCGACGCCTGCTGCAGCGCCGGGCGGTTGGAGGCCGATATCTCGATCTGGACCGGGCGGGACGCACCGGGCCCGGATGCCGCGGCCTCGATCTGGATGCCTAGGCCCGGCACCTCCGCCGTGGCGGCGCGCAGCTGGTCGATCACCTCGGTCGAGGGGGCGCGGGTGCGCCAGTCGGTGAACTCGACCTGGATCTGGCCGATCACGTCGCTGGACAGGCTGGAGCGGACACGCTCCGCGACGCTGCCGATGGTGCGGGAATAGACGCGCTCGATGCCCTCGAAACCCAGGACCTGTTCCTCGATCAGGCGCACCAGTCGGTCGCTCTCCTGGACGGAGAGGTTGCCGTTCGCGGTGATCTGGACCTGCGCGCGTTCGGCGTCGGTCTCGGGAAAGAACTCGACCCCGCGGTTCATGTGCGAATAGGCATAGAGGATCACCAGCACCGTCAGGATCGACAGCCCCAACGTGGCGCCGGGCCGCGCGATGGTCCAGATCGACAGGCGCGCCATCGCGCCGGACGTGTCGTCGGCATCGGGTTCGGGCGGCAACGCCTGCCCCCCGCCCACGACGCTGCCCGTCACCGGCACGAAGACCAGCGCCATCAGCAGCGACATCAGCAGCGTGGCGATCATCGTGGCGGGCAGATAGAACATGAACTGCCCGGCCAGCCCCGGCCAGAACAGCAGCGGAAAGAACACCGCCAGCGTGGTCGCGGTGGACGAGGTGATCGGCCATGCCATCCGCTGTGCCGCCAGCAGATAGGCCTCGGCCTTGCCATGGCCCTTGGCAATCAGGCGTTCGCCCATCTCGACCACTACGATGGCGCCGTCGACCAGCATGCCGACCACCAGGATCAGCGCGAACAGCACGATCACGTTCAGCGTGAAGCCAAGCGCCCAGATGATCAGGATGCCGCCCAGGAACGATCCGGGGATGGCCACCGCCACCAGCAGCGATGCGCGCAGACCCAGAAACAGTACCGTGACCAGCATCACCAGCACCACCGCCGCGATCACGTTGTTCTGCAGGTCCGACAGAAGGGTGCGCATCTCCTTGGACTGGTCGTTCATGAAGACGACGCCGACCTGTTCGGGCCAGTCGGCGCGGGTCTGCGCCACCACGTCACGGACCGCGGCGACGGTGTCGATCACGTTCGCGCCCACCGTCTTGCGCACGTCGATGGCCAGGGCGGGCTGTCCGTCAATGCGGGCAAAGCTGACCGGGTCCTTGAACGTCTGGCGCACCTCGGCCACGTCCTGGACGCGCAGCACGGTGGCCCCGTCGACCAGCACCGGGATCGACATGATCTCGTCCAGGCGGACGACGGTGCCGGGGATCGACACCCCGATGCGGCCCGCCCCGGTATCGAAGGACCCGGCCGCGATCAGCTGGTTGTTGGCCTGGATTGCCTGCGACAGCTGCCCCGGAGAGATGCCATAGGTCTCCAGCGCTAGCGGATCGATCAGGATCTCCAGCTGGTCCTCGCGCTCTCCGGTCAGGTCGGCCTGCAGGACTCCGCTGACGGTCTCGATCTCGTCGCTCAACGCGCGGCCAAGGCGGATCAGCTCGCGTTCCGGGACGGGGCCTGACAGCGCCACCGTCAGGATCGGGAACAGCGCCATGTCGATCTCGCGAACGAAGGGGCCGTCGGCCTCGGGCGGAATGTCCGGACCCGCGTCGTCCACGGCATCCTTGACCGACTGCAACGCCTGCGCCTGATCGAAGCCGGGGCGGAACTCCAGCGTGACAGAGGCGAAACCCTCGCTGGCCACGGTCTCCATCCGCCGCAGGCCCTCCAGCGCGTTCACCTGCCGCTCGATCGGTTCGGCCAGCAGGGTGGCGGCATCCTCGGCGCTGACGCCGCTATAGGTGACGTTCACGATGAAGATCGGGATGTCGACCTCGGGCATCGATTCCTTGGGGATGGTGACATAGGCCGTGAAGCCCGCCAACAGCAGGCCCACCATCAACATCATCACCGTGCGGGCGCGGGAAAAGCCCGCCGCGATGATCCCGTTCATGGGCCGGCCACGGCGTCAGAGGCCTGAGCCGTGCCCAGCAGCGCCGCCGCATCGGTCGCCCCGTCGCCCACGACGTCGCGGTAGGGTTCCGGCGTGTCGCTGACGCGGGCCTGCTGCCCGTCGCTCAGCGCGCCCTGAGAGATGGTGACGACCCGCGCGCGGTCCTCCAGCCCGGTGACCCAAATCGCCTCGGCGCGGGCCTGCACGATCTGGACCGGCGCGAAACGCAGGGTCTGGCCGTCTTCGGCCACAACGAACACGCCGATCCGACCGGCGTCATCCAGCCGGATCAGCGCCGGCGACAGCCGGTGCGCGCGCACCGCGTCCATCGCCAGCGATATCTGCGCGCTGAGGCCCGCGGGCACGGCATTGTCGGGGTTTGGAACCTCGACCTCGACGCGGAAGGTGCGCGTCTCGGCCGTGGCAACCGGCGCGATGAAGCGCACGCGGCCCTCAGCCTCGCGGCCGCCCTGGAACACGACCTGCGCGGATTGGCCAAGCGCGACCGAGGTGATCTCGGACTGGCGGACCTCGATCTGGGCGATCAGGGGATCGTTGCGCACGATCTCAAGGACCTCTCCGCCGGCATCCACGAAGCTGCCCAGTTCGGCCATGACGTTGCTGACGGTGCCGCTGATCGGGGCGGTCAGACGGGTGTTCTGCAGTTCCAGCTGGGCCGCGCGCAGTTCGGCCCGGGCCGATTCCAGCTGTGCAAAGCGCGACTGCAGTTCCGCCTCCGAGGTCACGCCCCGTTCCCGCAACTGCCGCGCGGCGTCATAGTCGCGCTCGGCCGACCCCACGGCCGCCTCGGCGCGCGCCACGCCGGCTTCGCGGTCGTCGGCCGACAGCAGCGCCAATTGCTCGCCCTGTTCGGCGACGTGGCCCTGACGCACGACCTCCTCGACGATGCCTGCGGTACGCGCCCGCAGGATCGACGTCTGGTCCGGGACGACATTCCCGAACAGCACCGTCCGCGGCACGATCTCCTCTGCGACGGACATGCTGGCCGCGACATGGGGAACCGCCACCTCGACCGGGGCGGCCTCGGCGGGGGGTTCACGGTTCAGCATGCCGCCACCGATCCAGAAGCCCAGAAAGCCCAGGATCGCCAGAAAGGCGAGCGTCGAGGAGGACAGATACCGCGTCATCGTCAATCCATGTCAGGGGCCCCGCCCCGGCCATGGCACCGGGCGGTCTTGTCATCTAGATGGTTTCTTGGAACGCGCAGGTCAACAGTCGTGACCCTTGTCCCCTGCGTCAAGGCGTCCGCCCTGCCAAGACCCATGCCGCCCCCGCGTTCCCCTGCCGGAACCACGGCCAGAGAGGATTGATGACACGATGCGCAGCAGCGATCCTGATCGCCTTGGCGCACCCTGCATGGGCGGGCTGACCAGCATCTAAACAACGAACGGACCGGCTTACGATTGCCGCGTGATCGACCGGTCGCCACCGGACGAGGGCAGTTGGGCGGATATCTCCTGCCCCAACGTCGTCGGATAGTCCTATCTGCTGCGCCAGACCGACGGCCGCGAGGCGGTGACCTATAGCCATGCCGACGGGTCGGGCACGCCGACATTCGGTGCCTTCAATCATGCGGGTCCCACCGTCGAATGGCGCATGGCACAGGTCGGCGGGCGGCCCGTCCCCGTCGCGGCCATCCAGCGGCTTCACTTGGCCAATGGCAATGGTGGGCGGAGCACGCAGATCCTGGTCGTCTCCAAGGTCGGTCAGCCGGCTGACCGCGCCCCATGCATGATGGGCTACGTGTCCGACCATGATGGCGCCGCGGCGAACCGACGCGCCCGCCGGATCGCCGATGGCGCCGCGACCCATGATTGCGCCCATGACTGCCCGGTGGTGGAGCCGTCTGCCGCCCAAGTTCCGCCGCGCTGACGGTTTCGGACAAGGTCTGCACAAAACAGGTGACAGAGCATGCCTTATGCGTGTCAAATGACACATAATGCAATCATGACGGGAGTTCCTGATGTCGGCATCTGGTCCCTACGGTCGTTGCGGGGTGCTGACCTTGGCGCTGCTGACGGCTGCTTGTGCATCGGCCCCGTCCGGGCCGGCATCGACGATCGACGTCCAGGCCTCGGCGCCCGGTCCTGCCACCTGCCCTGCCACCACGGCGGACCAGCAGGCGGCCGGGGTGCGGGCGACCAACGCGCTCCGGCAGCGATCCGGCCTGCCCCCGGTGCAGGCGAACGATCTGCTAGCGCGCGCCGCGGCACGGCATGCCTGCGACATGGCGCAACGCGGCCGCATGACCCATGCGGGCAGCCGCAGCTCTGGCCCGTCGCAGCGGGTCAAGGCGCTTGGCTATGCGCCCACCGTCACGGCAGAAAACATCGCCGCGGGGCCGTTCGGCCTGGATCGGGTTCTGGCGGAATGGAACGCCTCTGCGGGCCATGTCTCGAACATCATGATCCCGCAGGTCAGCAACTTCGGCATCGGGCAGGCTCTTGGCGCGGATGGGCGCACGCGTTACTGGGCGGCGGTTTATGCGGCGCCGCGCGGCAGATAGGGGCAATGCCTGTCCTGACCGGAAAGACAGGTTAGCAAATTGAACAAATGACCTATATAAGGCTTCGATAGTATCGGAGTCAGTATCATGTTTCGCCTGTCCCTCTGCGCCATCCTGGCGCTGTCCGCCTGCGCCGCCCCGAAAGACCCCTGCGCCGATCTGTGCATGAGCGCCTTCGTCGAGTACGAGCCAGGCTTCGAGCCTTGATCGCCCCGAAACGGCGGTGATGCCGCCGACGTGTCTATCCTTTTTCCTGCAATGGCGTATCGTTTCCACCCGCCGGTCCCCGGCGGCTATTGGAGAGACGAACATGGCCAAGGGCATGGACAAACGCAAACGCGACGAAAAGAAGCCGAAGAAGCAGAAGCCCAAGACAAACGCTTCGGCGCCCAGCACCAAGGATGTCGTCTCGGCTGCCGTTGCTGCCAAGGGCAAATGACCATTGCGATGCGGCAGCGCGTCTGACGGTGGCTGATCATAAACGCGCGTGTCGAATTGGCATGCCCGTGATGCGGGATGTGGATCAGCGGAGCTGCACCCATCTCCGGTGGTCCATGTTCGCCGACCCCTGCCCCCTCATAGCGCCTCATCCCGCGACGATATCAATCGCCAGACGCGTAGGGCTGTGCCGATCATGAACAAAAGGCGGCCCAGATGGACCGCCTTTTTTCTTATGATCGCTTGGAGAACGCTTCAGATCATCCGCATTTGGAATGGCCGCAGCTGGGGCAGGTCATGCAGCCCTCGACCATGCGCATCCCGTACTGACCGCAGCTGGAGCAGGCGGGGCCGCGCGGGGCCTCGCCCACGGCCATCACTTCGGCCTGCGGGTCGGACTTGAGGCCCAGCCCTTCGCCTGCCAGAAAGCCCGTCTCGATCAGGTGGCGTTCGATCACGCCGCCGATGGCCGCCAGGATTGAGGGGACATAGCGGCCCTGCATCCAGGCCCCGCCGCGCGGATCGAAGACCGCCTTCAGCTCCTCGACCACGAAGGACACGTCGCCCCCGCGGCGGAACACAGCCGAGACCATGCGCGTCAGCGCGACCGTCCAGGCATAATGCTCCATGTTCTTGGAGTTGATGAAAATCTCGAAGGGGCGGCGGTGGTTGCCGTGGATGATGTCGTTGATCGTGATGTAGATCGCGTGCTCCGACCCCGGCCATTTCAGCTTGTATGTCGCGCCTTCCAGCGCCGCGGGACGGTCCAGCGGCTCGGTCAGATAGACGACATCCGCGCCCTTGTCGGCCTCCGGCGCCTTTTCGGTCGTCTCGCTGACGGACAGCACCGAGCCGGTCACATCGTTCGGACGATAGGTGGTGCAGCCTTTGCAGCCCAGATCCCAGGCCGCCATGTAGACGTCCTTGAACGCCTCGAAGCTGATGTCCTCGGGGCAGTTGATGGTCTTCGAGATCGAGCTGTCGACCCATTCCTGCGCCGCGGCCTGCATAGCGACGTGGTCCTTGGGCGCCAACGTCTGTGCGTTCACGAAGTAATCGGGCAGCGCCGCGTCGCCCTTCAGGTCGCGCCACATCTGCACTGCGTAATCGACGACCTCCTCCTCGGTCCGCGAACCGTCCTTCTGCAGGACCTTGCGCTTGTAGGCATAGGCGAAGACCGGCTCGATCCCCGACGACACGTTGCCCGCATAGAGGCTGATCGTGCCCGTCGGCGCGATCGAGGTCAGCAGGGCATTGCGGATGCCGTGCTTGGCGATCGCGTCGCGGACGTCGGCGTCCATCTTGGACATGAAGCCCGAGGCTAGGTATTTCTTGGCGTCGAACAGCGGGAAGGCGCCCTTTTCCTTGGCCAGATCGACGGATGCCAGATACGCAGACCGCGCGATGGCCTTCATCCAGACGCGGGTCTGCGCAACCGCGTCATCGGCGCCGTAGCGCAGGCCCAGCATCAGCAGCGCGTCCGCCAGACCGGTCACGCCCAGACCGATGCGACGCTTGTTGCGGGCTTCCTCGGCCTGTGCGTCCAGCGGGAATTTCGATGCGTCGACCACGTTGTCCATCATCCGGACCGCCGTGCGCACCAGATCGTCCAGGCCTTCGGGGTCCAGTTCGGCCGTCTCGGTGAACGGGTTCTTGACCAGCCGGGCCAGGTTAATCGAGCCCAGCAGGCAGGCGCCGTAGGGCGGCAGGGGCTGCTCGCCGCAGGGGTTGGTGGCCGCGATCGTCTCGACATAGGACAGGTTGTTGGCCTTGTTGATCCGGTCGATGAAGATCACGCCCGGCTCGGCGAAATCATAGGTCGCCTTCATGATCCGGTTCCACAGGTCCAGCGCCTGGACGGTGCTGTAGACCCGACCCTCGAACTTCAGGTCCCAGGGCGCATCGGCGCGCACGGCATCCATGAAATCGTCGGTGATCAGCACCGACAGGTTGAACATGCGCAGGCGCGCGCTGTCCTGCTTGGCCACGATGAACTGTTCCACGTCCGGGTGGTCGCAGCGCATCGTCGCCATCATCGCGCCACGGCGCGAGCCGGCCGACATGATCGTGCGGCACATCGCGTCCCAGACATCCATGAAGGACAGCGGGCCCGACGCATCGGCCGCCACGCCCTTGACCACTGCGCCCCGCGGGCGGATTGTGCTGAAGTCGTAACCGATGCCGCCGCCCTGCTGCATGGTCAGCGCGGCCTCCTTCAGCATGTCGAAAATGCCGCCCATGCTGTCGGGGATGGTGCCCATGACGAAGCAGTTGAACAGCGTGACCGACCGGCCCGTTCCGGCACCGGCCAGGATGCGGCCCGCGGGCAGGTACTTGAAGTCCTCCAGCGCGGAATAGAACTTGTCCTCCCACTTGGCCGGGTCGCTTTCCACGCGCGCCAGGTCGCGCGCGACGCGACGCCAGCTGTCCTCGACCGACCCGTCGACGGCCTGCCCCTCGGAATCCTTCATCCGGTACTTCATGTCCCAGATCTGTTCGGCGATGGGGGCGGCAAAGCGGGTCATACGCTCATTCCTTGGTGGTTTGTTCAGGGTTGGACACCAGATATAGCGTCAAAACGCGGCTGGCAAGGTCTTGACAGGGGTCGGCCCGACGGTTTCAGGCAGGTGTGGCAAGACCGCGAAAATCGGCTTCTATCGCAGAATAGCATGCTGCCGAAAGGGTCTTGCGGTCGTTTCCTGCGACGGGAATCGGGGGGTGCAGCCGGACGGTCACATGCCCGTGGCGTCTTGCCGCAAGAATCGACAGCAGGTGCGGCCCCAGATCCATGTCCGCCCACCAGCCATAGAATCGCGGATCCCGCCCCGGCGGCGCGTGATAGGTCGCGCTGACCGGC
The DNA here is from genome assembly GCF_006239215.1 of Paracoccus haeundaensis. Taxonomy (NCBI): domain Bacteria; kingdom Pseudomonadati; phylum Pseudomonadota; class Alphaproteobacteria; order Rhodobacterales; family Paracoccaceae; genus Paracoccus; species Paracoccus haeundaensis. Next base: position 72,801 of record NZ_VDDC01000002.1, on the reverse strand, counting down.
TGGATCGCCAGACCGGCGGGCAGGTCGTCGGCCAGAAACCCCTGGAACAGGGTCGGCTTGAACGGCAGGACGCGGCGTCCGTCGCTGGACGTGCCTTCGGGGAAGAACAGCAGGCGATGCCCGGCGCGGATGCGTTCGGCGAATTCCAGCGCCTGCGCGCGGGCCAGTTTCGGATCGCGTGTCACGAAATGCGTGTCGGTCACGCGGGTCAGGATGTTGATGCCGGGCCAGCGGGCAACCTCGGCCTTGCTGACGAAGAAGACCGGCAGGGCGGCGTTCAGCGTCAGGATGTCCAGCCAGCTGGAATGGTTCGCCACGACCGCGCCGGGGCCTCGCAGGGGCGTCCCCTCGCGCCGCCAGCGCAGGCCGATACAGGCCAGGACCAGGCGGCAGACGATCTGGACATGCGGTCCGGTCCAGGGGCGGCGGCGGCCATGCACCAGTCGCTCGATCCCGCGCAGCGGCAGGATCAGCAGCACGCCCAGCATCAGCACCAGAACCGCCGGCACGCCGCGGCGGATCACCCGCAGCCCGTCGCGCAGCCCGCGCGGGGGGGCCGGCACAGGCGGTTCGGCATCGCGCCAGGTCGGGCTCATGTCGGCTGCCAGCGGCTTTCGTAGAACTGCTTGTGCTTGGCGGACATCGCGCCCGTGTCCATCAGCAGGAACACGTCGGTCGTGTTGAAGGCACGGTCGATGAACGCTCCCTCGCCCACCAGACCGCCAAGGCGCAGATAGGCCTTGATCAGCGCGGGCATCCCGACCAGCGCCTCGCGCCGGTCCAGGCGGTCGGGGGCGATCAGGTCCATCGTCTGGAACCCGTCGGGCCGCGCGCGGGGCCGCAGGTCCGGCGGGGCCAGGTGATGGTGGTGCAGCCAGGACAGCGACGGCGCCAGCAGCGTCGGGTCTGTGCCGTGAAAGCTGGCCACGCCGAACAGGATCTGGATGCCGTGGTCCAGCACGTAATCGGCCAGCGCGTTCCACATCAGGAACATCGCCGCCCCGCCACGGTGATCGGGATCGACACAGGACCGCCCCAGTTCCAGCAGCGGTCGGCCGCTGTCGCGCAGCGGGGCCAGATCGTATTCACCGTCGCAGTAGAACCTCCCGAAATAGGCCGCCACATCGCTGCGCAGCAGGCGATAGACGCCGACCACGTGATCCAGCGCCTCCGCGTCGCGGCGCGTGTCGATCAGGCACAGGTGGTCGACGACGGGGTCGAACTCGTCCCGTTCCAGCCGGGCGTCGTGATCGACCAGCGGGCCGGTGCCGCCCAGCTCCTCGACGAACACGCGATAGCGCAGGCGCTGCGCGGCCATCAGGTCGCGGGGCGTCGTGGCAAGGCGGATCTGGAAAAAGGCAGGGTCGGCGCGGTTCACGATGGCCTCGGTGCTTGGGCTGCGGCCTGTCTAGGAAAGCCGCGCGACCAATGCAACACGTGCGGCCCAAGTTCCGCTTGCATCGCGCAACCTTCAGTTGCATCGTCGCGCAAGCAATATCAGGAGTTTACATGTCGCCCATGCGCAGGATCTGCAACGCCACGCGGCGTCCGTCGATGACCTGCTTGCCGGCCTCGGTAAAGTTCACGGTGATGCGGTCGCCGATCCGGGACTGGACCTGCCCCTCGCCCCATTCGGGCGCGCCGGGATGACGCACGATCATGCCGGGTTCAAGGATATCGTTCACCGCGAAAACTCCATTTCTCTGCACTTTGGAAGGTAATCATACATGACGGTCGATACAACGCGGATCGCTGCGGGCGATCTGGCCGCACTGCTGGGATCGCGGCTGTGCCATGACCTGGTGTCGCCCCTGGGGGCCATCGGCAACGGGGTCGAGCTGCTGGAGATGTCGCCCGATTTTCCGGGCTTGGCCCAATCCCCCGAACTGCGCCTGATCTCCGAAGCGGTGGGCGCGGCACGCGCGCGCATCCAGGCCTATCGCATGGCGTTCGGCATGGCGCAGGGCGAACAGCGGATCGGACTGGCCGAGTTGCGCCGTCTGCTGGACGGGATCGCCGCACAGGGCCGCCTGACAATCACCCTGGACGCTGCCGGCGATTTCGCGCGGCCCGAGATCCGCATGCTGGTGCTGGCGGTGATGTGCATGGAAAGCGCGATGCCCTGGGGCGGCCGGGTGATCGTGCTCCGCGACGGTCCGCAATGGCGGCTGGTCGCGGAATGCGACCGCAGCAAGGTCGACCCGACCCTGTGGGGCTGGCTGGACGGCCCGCAACCCCGCACCCTGGCCCCGTCCGAGGTGCATTTCGCCCTGCTGGCCGAGGCGGCACGGGCCGAGAACCGCCCCCTGCGCCATGAATTCGACGACACCGGGGGCGAGATCGCGTTCTAGGCGCGGACCGTCCCGTCGCCCGTGACCAGATATTTGAAGCTGGTCAATTGTTCCGCCCCCACCGGCCCGCGGGCATGCATCTTGCCCGTGGCGATGCCGATCTCGGCGCCCATGCCGAACTCTCCACCGTCCGCGAACTGGGTCGAGGCGTTGCGCATCAGGATCGCGCTGTCCAGCCCGGCAAAGAACCGTTCGGCGGTCGCGTCGTCCTCGGTCAGGATCGATTCGGTGTGCTGGCTGCCATGGCGGCGGATATGGGCGATGGCCTCCTCGACCCCGTCCACCAGCTTGGCGGCGATGATCATGTCCAGGAACTCGCGCCCGAAATCGTCGGGCTTGGCCGGCACGGTGCCGGGGATGCGCGCCAGATCACCATCGGCACGCACCTCGACCCCCGCCTCCAGCAGGTCGCGGATCAGGACGTCGCCATGGCGGTCATGGAACGCCCTGTCGATCAGCAAGCATTCGGCCGAACCGCAGACGCCTGTGCGCCGCGTCTTGGCGTTCAGCACCACGCGCCGCGCCTTATCCAGATCGGCCGCGGCGTCGGCATAGATGTGGCAGATGCCCTCCAGATGCGCAAAGACCGGTACGCGGGCCTGGTCCTGCACCAGCCCGACCAGCCCCTTGCCGCCGCGCGGGATGATCACGTCGATCAACCCCTGCGCGCCCAGCATGGCGCTGACCGCCGCGCGGTCGCGCGTGGGCACCATCTGGATGGCGGTTTCCGGCAGGCCCGCCGCGCGAAGACCCTCGACCATGCAGGCATGGATCGCGCTGCTGGAATGCAGGCTTTCCGAACCGCCGCGCAGGATCACCGCATTTCCGGACTTCAACGCCAGCGCCCCCGCATCGGCGGTCACGTTCGGCCGGCTTTCATAGATGACCCCGATCACGCCGATGGGTGTGCGCACGCGGCGGATATGCAGCCCCGTGGGCCGGTCCCATTCCGCGATGACCTGCCCGACCGGATCATCCTGTTCGGCAACCTCGCGCAGGCTTTGGGCGATCGCGGCGATGCGTGCGCCGTCCAGACGCAGCCGGTCCAGCATCGCATCCGACAGCCCCTTTTCGCGCGCGAAGTCCAGATCACGGGCGTTGGCCGCCAGGATATCAGGGGTACGGGCGGCGATGGCGTCGGCGGCGGACAGCAGGGCCATGCGTTTCGGTCCGGCTGGCGTCTGCGCCAGAACCACCGCGGCCTCTCGGGCGGCGGCGCCAAGGGCGTCGATCAGTTGCCGGGCTTGGACCATGTCCGTCATCGCTTCCTCCAATACGCAAAATCGACGCCGTCTTAGCGTGATCCTGCCGAGAAGGGGAAGGGAAGAAATGGCGCGGTTGACGGGGCTCGAACCCGCGACCCCCGGCGTGACAGGCCGGTACTCTAACCAACTGAGCTACAACCGCGCATTTCCTTCGGGCGAATGATGAGTTGTGGCGCGGTTGACGGGGCTCGAACCCGCGACCCCCGGCGTGACAGGCCGGTACTCTAACCAACTGAGCTACAACCGCCCAACTCATCCCCCGGACGATCGCCCGCCGGAGTAGGCCGGGGTTTACGCAGACCGCCGCGCGGCGTCAAGGGCGCGTTGAACGAATTTTGCCACATTCGGGCAAATCTTTGAAATGACGGTGCAAAGAACGCGAAAGGGGCGCCCGATGGGCGCCCCGATGAACCAAGCAACTTGTAAACAAACCGGGTAGGATCAGTCGCGGACGGTTTCCATGTCGAATTCCGGCAGCGCCTCCAGTTCTTCCTGGCTGTAGTTGGTCGCCAGAACCGTGTCGTCGCCGAACATCGCCATGTTCAGGACATCGCGGTCCAGCAGCACGGTGTGCGTGCCCATGCCCAGGAAGCCGCCGATGTCGGCGATGTAGCCCATGACCTGACCGTCCGGCGACATCACGATGTCGGACACAGTCGCGATCTCGTTCCAGTCACCCGGAACCGCATCGCCCGTTGCGTCGGTCCATTCAGTGGTCGACGGCTGGTTGGTCGTATAGATCGCGCGGCCCTGCAGCCACGATGCGGTGATGCCGGGATTCTCGGCCGACAGCGTCACTTCCATGTCGCTCATGTCGGTTGCCATCTCGTCGGCGGGCATCGTCTCGGCGGGCATGGCATCCGCCGGCATGGTCTCTGCGGGCATGGTCTCTGCGGGCATGGTCTCTGCGGGCATCGTCTCGGCCGGCATGGCGTCGGTGGCCGGGGGCGTCGCCGCGTCCTGTGCGAACACCGGAGCCGCAAATGCCAGAGCCGCAGCCGTCGTCATCATGAGGGTTTTCATTCTAGATCTCCGCATTAATTCTTTGTTTCGATGACGTCTTTTCGTCATCTTCACGGCATCAACGCGGGCATTTCGAAGACCGTTCCCTAAACATTTGTCTGATCTAGTCACGTGATCGTGGGTGACTGATCCGTCCGCCGCAGACCGGTGCCGGAACGCCCGTGGTCATCGGCCCCGATATGGGCAGCCCCCGCAGCACGCGCACCGCCAGCCAGCCGAAGGCCTGCGCCTCCAGCATGTCGCCGTTCAGACCGATCGCCTCGACCGGCCGGACGGGCACGGGCAACGCTGCTGCCAGCGCATCCATGATGGCCGCATTGTGGCGCCCCCCGCCGCAGATAAGAACCTGCGCAGGCATCGCGGGCAGCCACGCCATGCCTGCCGCAACAGATCCGGCCAGTGCCGACACCATCGTCGCCGCCGCATCGGAATCGGACAGCGGGGCAACCGCGCGGGTCAGGCCAGCGAACTGATCGCGATCCAAGGATTTAGGGGCGGGTCGCCGGAACCACGGATCATCCAGGAACGCCGCGACGATGTCCTGATCGGCGGTGCCGCTGGCCGCCAGTGCGCCGCCTTCGTCCCGCGACTGACGGCGGCGCCGGCGCATCAGGTCGTTCAAGGGCGCGTTCGCAGGCCCCGTGTCGAAGGCGACGCAGGCACCGGCGGTCTCGGGTGCGGGGGCCGTGGGGTCCACCCAGCTGATGTTGCCGACGCCGCCCAGGTTCAGGAACGCCACGGGGGCCGCGGGCAGGCGCCCCTGCCCCACGGCCCAGTTCGCGCAGGCCCAATGAAAGAACGGCACCAAAGGCGCGCCCTCGCCTCCCTGACGCACATCCTCGGACCGGAAATCCCAGACCACGGGGCGATCCGTCATGCGCGCCAGCGCCGCGCCGTCACCCGCCTGATGCGTGCCGCGCCCGCGCGGATCGTGGGCCAGCGTCTGGCCGTGAAACCCGATCAGCTGCGCATCTGGAAACTGCCGTGCCAGATCGGAATGGGCCGCCTGGACCAGCTGCGCCAGCTCTGCCACCTCCGGCGCGTCGGGCCACAGGCCCAGCCCCGCATGAAGCACGGCCGATTCGTTGTCGCCGAACGCACGAAAGGCGCTGTCCCCAAAGCCGCCGATCCGCACCCCGTCGGTTTCGATCATCGCCGCGTCGACACCGTCCAGCGACGTGCCCGACATCATTCCCAAAGCCCGGATCATCGCTTTTCCTTCGCTGCTCCTGCCTGTATATCGCGCGGATACACAAGGATGAAGCCCATGACATATCAGCCCAAATCCGACTTCCTGCGCATCATGTCCGAACGCGGCTATCTGGCCGACTGCACGGATTACGCCGGGCTGGATCAGGCGCTGCTGGCGGGACCGATCACGGCCTATATCGGCTATGACGCGACGGCGGCCAGCCTGCATGTCGGGCACCTGCTGAACATCATGATGCTGCGCTGGTTCCAGAAGACCGGCAACAAGCCCCTGACCCTGATGGGCGGCGGCACGACCAAGGTCGGCGATCCGTCCTTCCGCAGCGACGAACGCCCGCTTCTGGACGATGCCGCGATCCAGGCCAATATCGACGGGATGGGCCGGGTCTTCGCCCGCTATCTGGATTACGGCCCCGACGGGGCGGTGATGCTGAACAACGCCGAATGGCTGGACGGCCTGAACTACCTGACCTTCCTGCGCGACATCGGCCGGCATTTCAGCGTGAACCGGATGCTGTCCTTCGAATCGGTCAAGTCCCGGCTGGACCGGGAACAGTCGCTGAGCTTCCTGGAATTCAACTACATGATCCTGCAGGCCTACGACTTCCTGGAGCTGAACCGCCGCCACGGCTGCGTGCTGCAGATGGGCGGGTCGGACCAGTGGGGCAACATCGTCAACGGCATCGACCTGACGCGGCGGGTGGACGACCGGCAGGTCTGGGGCCTGACCTCTCCGCTGCTGACGACCAGCGACGGGCGCAAGATGGGCAAGTCGGCTGGCGGTGCGACCTGGCTGTCGGCGGACATGCTGTCGCCTTATGAGTTCTGGCAGTTCTGGCGCAACACCACCGATGCCGATGTGGGCCGGTTCCTGAAGCTGTACACCGAACTGCCGGTGGACGAATGCGACCGCATGGGCGCGCTGCAGGGGTCCGAGATCAACGAGGCCAAGGTCCGTCTGGCCAACGAAGTGACGACCCTGTTGCATGGCGCCGATGCCGCCGCCAGTGCCGAGGCGACCGCGCGCAGCGTCTTTCAGGACGGCGGCGCGGGCGGCGATCTGGAGATCGTGGTGCTGCCCGCCGATCAGGCGCAAGGCGTGACCATCGCGCAGGCCCTGGTCCAGTCGGGCATCGCCGCCAGCGGCAAGGAGGTCAAGCGTCTGGTAGCCGAAGGCGGCCTGCGCGCCGACAACGCGCCTGTCACCGATCCGCAGATGCCCTTGGACCAGGCCGCACTGGAGCGCGGCATCAAGATCTCGGTCGGCAAGAAAAAGCATCGGATGCTGCGCATCGGCTGAGTTGTCCGCATTGCATGGCTGCCCTGCACCCGCCCTGACCTTGCGTCAGGGCGGTTTCATTTTGACTGGGCAGTCAATATCTGACGATCACGGGAGGAAACGCCCTGATCGGAGAATGACAATGTCGAACCAGACCCAGAAGCCGCTGAGCATCGCGGACCGCAAGCGCAGCCAGCAGGCCGATGCCGCACTGGATCAGATGTACGGATACTATGCCCGCGAAGACGGCACCCGTCCCGTCGTCAGCGAACTGGACGCCCAGAAGGCTGCATAACGCCGGAAAGATCGCCGAAAACAAGGGGCCCACGCGGCCCCTTTTCCATGTCCTGACCGCGGAAGAACCGCGGCTGCCACCCGATGCCTCAGCACGGGCTTAGTTGGGCGTCGCGGTGCGGCCCGCCATGCGGTTCTGTCACAACTTGAAACGTCAGGCTGCGGAACGGTACTGAGAGGGGCATGACAGTCGAAAAGGACACATCCCGATGATTGCGCAACCCGACGTGACGGTGCCGCCCAATATACGTCGCCTGGAGGACGGGCGGCTTGTGCTTGTCGGCGGAAATCACGGGGTCGCGCAAATGTTCGAACGCGGCAGTTCCACGGTGCCGGAGGAGCGCATCGAGATTTTCAGACGCAATCATCGCACGCGGAAGCAGTGGGCGGATGAGAACGGCTGCACCTATTCCCAATGGGTGTTTCCCGATCCGATCGTTCTGAACGCCGTCACGGCAGGGCTCGGGTATCGATCGATATTCGAACGCTCGATGCCATCTGAAGCGCGGCCCAACGATCTGGTCTATCCGATCGACCATCTGTTCGGGCGGAATGATCGGCTGAGCATGACTGACAGTCACTACACTCCCGTCGCGAACATGCATCTGGCCGCCGACGTGGCTGAACGAACTTTGCATATCGATGCAAGCAAGGTTCTGGCTGATCTTACATCCAGCATGGGTCCGGACAGAGAATACGTAGGGGACCTGGGTATACAATGCACGCCGAAAATCAGCGAGATCAGGCGTTCGCCGATGGCACACCCCCGGATCGCCTCGGCTGCCAATGGGGTTCAGGCCGGGAACATGGGAATCATGCACCTGATATCGTCCCCGAAATCGGTAACGCCTCGGACCCTAATGATCTTTGGCGACTCGTTCTTTCGCTCGCTGTTGACAGAGTTGGCACGTTACTGGCGCAAGATCGTCTTCTGCCGCACGCCGTTCTTTCATCAGGAGATGATGGCGGCGGTCAAGCCGGACGACGTTCTGTGCGGGCTGGCGGAACGCTATTTCGCCTCCACCCGGCCCGACACCGAACGACCGCACTTTCTTGCCTATCCGCTGATGCATGGCCGAAGCACCGCTCCCGATGCGATGTTCGCCACGCTTTGGGACGAAATGATCGATGCCAACGCCTTGGCACTGAGCAGATGATCGTTTGATCGCGATAGGTTCTGAACAAAAATCAAGAGAATACCGCGTAAGCGGGCGCGCAACACATCATAAGAATCGCGGTATTCAGTGGTCGGGGCGATAGGATTCGAACCTACGGCCTACGGTTCCCAAAACCGTCGCGCTACCAGGCTGCGCTACGCCCCGACACCCGCGCTTTAGCGCAAGGGCGCGGCGGTGGAAAGCCCTAGCGGCATGGCCACGCTGCGGTAGTGCGATCCAGCGCGGGATGAGCCAGTTGCTGGCCGGTGGTAAGGCCCAGCCTTGCCGCCTCGCCTCCTGCGATTTCCAGGACCATCAGGCGATCCGGCCGCGGATCGCCGACGGCGGCGCCGGGGATCGGCGTTTCGTCCAAGGGGCGAGCGTTGCGGTGAATATGACGGATCACGCCGGTTTCGTCGAAGAAGATCAGGTCAAGCGGGATCAGCGTGTTCCGCATCCAGAAGCTGACCGGCTGGGGTTCGGAATAGACGAACAGCATCCCCTGCCCCGCAGGCAGGTCGCTGCGGAACATCAGGCCCTGGGCCCGTGATTCGGGTGTGTCGGCAACCTCTATCTGAAAGGACAGAGCCGTATCGCCAGCCGTGCGAATCAGCGCAGCATCCGGCCTGCATTGTGCATCGGCTGCCGGGACGACGGGTTGGGCCGCAAGCGGCGCGGCCAGCGCCAGCAGCAGGGCGACGGCAAGGCTACTCCGCAACATGGGGAAGCGAGTTGTGAAGCGATTCGGCCTGCGCCTTTTCGTCATGGGCCGTCTGCGCCGCATCCCATGCCGCGATCTGTGCTGCCATGAGGCCACGGGGGCCCTCGACGATGCGCAGGCAAAGCGCCTCCCCGATGGCAAGGTCTGCAAAACCGGAATGGCGCAGGACCTCGATATGGATGAAGACATCCTCGGAGTAACCGAAGATGTTGGCGAACCCGAAGCCCTTGGATTTGTCGAACCATTTCACGCGCGCCGGACGCAGCGGCAGGCTGTCGAGGTTCTCGATGATGTCGATGTCGAGGTCGGCGATGGGGGCCTGTCCGTCGGTGGCGGGTGGCTCGACCGAAACGACCTCTGCGGCCTGCACGCCGCGGCTGGTATGCTGCACCAGCACCTGCACGCGTGACTGATCGGCGACGGAACTGCGTCCGAAATTGCGCAACACGTTGCCGTGCAACAGAATATCGCTGCCGCCGTTTTCGTCCAGAATGAAGCCATAGCCCTTCGAGGGGTCAAACCACTTGACCAACCCTGTCACCAGCTTGAGGCTGCCGTCTTCTGTCATCGCATTTCCGTATTCACGCTAGCCGATTGTCCTAGGACAGTAATGACCCCCTCCACTGACTACAACACAACAGTGGCTTAGAGGCGAGACTATGCCAACGAGGTTAACATAAGTTGGTTCCGTTCCTGCGACGACATATCGCGGCAGGTCATGGATAGAGCCGTTCGACCGACCATCCGGCATCCGCGTCGCGGGTCCACTGGAACCGGTCGTGCAGGCGAAACGCGCCGTCTGCCCAAAATTCCAGATGTGACGGAATGATGCGATAGCCGCCCCAGAACGGCGGCCGCGCGGGGCGCGGACCGTGGCGCAGCCCGGCCTTGGCGGCCTCGGCCACCAGCGTCGCGCGGGCATCCAGCGGCTGCGACTGGCGCGAGGCCCAAGCCCCCAACCTGCTCTGCAGCGCGCGGCTGTCGTAATAGGCGTCGGCCTGGAGTCCGTCCTCTCGGGTGACGGTGCCGCGCACGCGGATCTGCCGGTGCAGCGATTTCCAGTGCATCACGAAGGCCGCCTTGCCCGAGGCCTCGATCTGGCGGCCCTTGGCGCTGTCATAATTCGTATAGAAGACGAAGGATCCGTCCAGCCCCTGCCCGTCGATATCCTTGAGCAGGACCATCCGCACATCCGGCAGCCCGTCAGCATCGACGCTGGCCAGCGCGATGGCATTCGGGTCGTTGGGCTCGGACGCCCGCGCCTCTTCCAGCCAGGCGCGGGCAATGTCGAACGGGTCGTCGCCCGCAAAGATTCCGGTCCGATCACTCATCGCGCATTCCTTGTGCTTGCTGCGACAGGACACTTGCCCTAATCACCTTTGAAACGGTTGAAAGCGTGAGGGACAGGACATGTCAAGCGAGCAGAGGCCCGGCCTGATGGCCGGCAAGCGCGGTCTCATCATGGGATTGGCCAACGACAAGTCGATTGCCTGGGGCATCGCCAAGGCCTTGGCGGCCGAGGGTGCGGAACTGGCGTTCAGCTATCAGGGCGATGCGCTGAAGAAGCGCGTCGATCCGCTGGCGGCGCAGCTGGGGTCGGACACGGTGCTGCCCTGCGACGTGTCGAACGAGGCATCGATCGATACCCTGTTCGCGGATCTGGGCGCGAAATGGGACGGGCTGGACTTCGTCGTTCATGCCATCGGCTTTTCGGACAAGGACCAGCTGCGCGGCCGCTATGCCGAGACGACACGCGAAAACTTCCTGATGACGATGGATATTTCGGTCTATTCCTTCACCGCCGTCGCGCGCCGCGCGGCCGCGATGATGAAGGATGGCGGGTCGATGCTGACGCTGACCTATTACGGCGCCGAACGCGTCATGCCGCATTACAACGTGATGGGCGTCGCCAAGGCCGCGCTGGAGGCCTCCGTCCGCTATCTGGCCGAGGATTTCGGCAAGGACAACATCCGCGTCAACGCGATCAGCGCCGGTCCGATCAAGACGCTGGCCGCCAGCGGCATCGGCGACTTCCGCTACATCATGAAGTGGAACGAACTGAACTCTCCGCTGCGTCGCAATGTCACGCAGGAGGATGTCGGCAATTCCGCCCTGTACCTTCTGTCGCGCCTTGGTGCCGGCGTGACCGGCGAGACGCATCACGTCGATGCCGGATATCACGTCGTGGGCATGAAGGCCGTCGACGCCCCCGACATCGCGACCGTCAAGAAGGACTGACGGACACGCTGCCCCGATGATCCAGATCACGGCCGAACAGATGGGCATCTTCGTGGCCACGCTGTCGGCCGCGATCCTGTCACCCGGACCCGGCGTGATCGCCGTCAGCCAAGGCGCCTTTGCCCTGGGGCGCAGACGCGCGCTGACCTATGGGTGGGGCTTGGCGATCGGCGCGTCGGTCTGGTGCCTGGTCGCGCTGCTGGGACTGACAGCCCTGTTCCGCGTCGCCCCCTGGACCCTTATCCTGCTGAAACTGTTGGGCGGGGCCTATCTGATCCGCATCGGCATCCTGATGTGGATCCATGCCCGCGACCCGATGCCCGACGCCGCGGCGGGCGGGATGAGCCTGTGGTCCGGCATGGCACTGAACCTGTCGAACCCGAAACCGGCGCTGTTCTACTCCGCCGTGCTGCTGTCGATCTTCCCCGCCGCGCTGAGTGTCGCCGACAAGGGCGCCATCTATGCCGTGGCCTTGTCGGTCGAGCTGTTCTTCTATACCGCACTGGCCAGCCTGATGGCCCTGCCGCTGTTGCGGCGGCGCTATGCGGCCCTGAAATTCTGGATCGACCGGGGGGCCGGGCTGGCGATCGCCGCCCTCGGCCTGTCCCTGGTCCTGCGCCCGTGAAGGAGACAACGATGAACGACCGCCTGCCGCACGAAAAAGGCTTCCATGTCAGCTGGGACCAGCTGCACCGCGACGCGCGCGCCCTGGCATGGCGCATGGACGGCACCGAATGGCGGGCCGTGGTCGCCGTGACGCGCGGCGGGCTTGTCCCCGCGATGATCGTCGCGCGGGAACTGGACATCCGGACCATCGACACGATCTCGATCCGCTCCTACAAGGGCGTCGGCACGGAAGCGGGCCAGGGCCAGCTGGAGGTGCTCAAGCGCCCCGACCCCGAACTGATGGGCGACGGCGAGGGCATCCTGGTCGTGGACGACCTGGTTGATTCGGGACGCACGCTGGAACTGATCCGCGAGATGTATCCCAAGGCACATCTGGCCACCGTCTATGCCAAGCCCAAGGGCAAGCCGATGGTCGCCAGCTATGTGACCGAGGTCAGCCAGGACACCTGGATCTTCTTCCCATGGGACATGGCATTGCAGTACGTGCAACCTTTCCGCGGCGAAGACTGAAACGATATCAGGGGCTTGGCGAACCCCTGACATTTCTGTCACCGACAGGGCGGGAACCTGACGTGATGCCGGTGCATTAAGCACCCAATGGCGGGCTGCCCAAGCAACCCGCAAGGCACACACAGGAGACCAAAGACATGCGTAAGCTGCTTTTGACCACCACCCTTGCTCTGCCTCTGACCCTTGGCGCGGCATTCGCGCAGGATACGGCACCCGCTGCCGATCCCGCGATGGAGCCTGCCGAAACCGCCCCCATGACTGACGCCGGAACCGGCGATATGGCGACGGGTGACATGGCCACGGATGACATGGCCACCGAAGACGCCGATGAAGCCGCCGCCGCCGCATCCGCCGCGGAAAAGGTCGAGGTTCAGCAGGCTGAAAACGAATGGCGCATCGACTGGATCACCGGCGCCAGCGTGACGTCGCCTGATGGCACTGACATCGGCTCGATCAGCGATCTGATCGTCGATGGCGACACCGGCGAGATGAAGGCCGCGATCATCGGCGTGGGTGGTTTCCTTGGCATCGGCCAGAAGCAAATCGCCCTGCCGTGGGCCGACCTGACCATCAACTCGGACGCGCAGGAGATCACCAGCGATCTGACGCGGGAAGAGGCCGAAGCCGCACCCGAATATGTGTTCCGCGATCAAGAGGCCCCGGCTGGCGACATGATGAGCGACCCGGCCGCTAACCCGGCAGCCGCCCCTGCCGCGGACCCGATGGCTACCGGCACCGCGACTCCGCCTGCCGACACGATGGCGACCGAACCTGCAGGTGATATGGCGGCCGAACCCGCCGATGGTATGGCTGAACCCGCCGACACGATGGCGACAGAGCCGGCGGACACAATGGCAACGGAACCGGCCGACGGCACGACGACCGAGACCGCACCCGCTAACTAATCCGCGATCCTGACGAAAGAACGGCGGCCCTTTGGCCGCCGTTTTTCGTTGCGCTCAGCTGTTTCCGCGGACGAACCGCGACGCGCCTTCTGCGGCGCGCTGCAAGGCACGGCTTTTGTTGACCGTTTCCTCGAACTCCGCTTCGGGGTCGCTGTCGTAGACGACGCCCCCGCCAGCCTGAATATACAGCGCCTTGTCCTTGACCACGCCGGTGCGCAGCGCGATGCACATGTCCATCTCGCCATTGGCCGCGAAATAGCCGACTGCCCCGCCATAGACGCCCCGCTTTTCAGGCTCCAGCTCGTCGATGATCTGCATCGCGCGAACCTTGGGCGCGCCCGACACAGTTCCGGCCGGCAGGCCCGCCAACAGCGCGGACAGCGCGTCCTCGCCCTCCCGCAACTCTCCGACAACGTTGGACACGATGTGCATGACGTGGCTATACCGTTCGATCACGAACTGCTCGGTCGGGCGGACGGTGCCGGGTTTGGCCACGCGACCCACGTCGTTGCGGCCCAGATCCAACAGCATCAGGTGTTCAGCCAATTCCTTCTGGTCGGACAGAAGATCGGCCTCCAGCGCACGATCCTGCGCCTCATCCACGCCGCGGGGCCGCGTTCCGGCGATGGGGCGGATCGTCACCTCTCCGTCGCGCAGGCGGACCAGGATCTCGGGGCTTGCACCGACGATCTGGAACCCGCCCATGTTCAGGAAGAACATGAAGGGCGACGGGTTGGTCCGCCGCAGGCTGCGGTAAAGCGCAAAGGGCGGCAGCGGAAAGTCCATCCGCCACCGCTGGCTGGGAACGACCTGAAAGATGTCGCCCGCGCGGATGTAATCCTTGGCGGTCTCGATCGCGGCCAGATAATCGGGCTTGGCGAAATTGGACACCGGCGCGCCGATCTGCGTGTCGTCGCCCATCACCCGCGGCTCTGACGGCTGCCGGTCAAGCGAGCGCAGCGCGTCCATGACCCGTTCCGCGGCGCGCGCGTAGGCAGCGCGCGCGTTGTCGGTGCCGTCATGCCAAGCCGGGGCGCACAGGGTCACCTCTCCCTTCACGCCGTCTAGCACGGCCACGACCGAAGGGCGCATCATCATCGCGTCCGGCAGGTCCAGCGGATCGGGGTTCACATCCGGCAGATCTTCAACCAGCCGGATCATGTCATAGCCCAGATAGCCGAACAGGCCCGCCGCGACCGGCGGCACGCCCTCGGGCATCGCGTCGATCCGGCTTTCCGCGATCAGGGCCCGAAGGCTGTCCAGCGCCGGGCGGGGATCATCCTCGAAGTCCTGAGAGAACCGCGCCTGCCGGTTGATCCGCGCCCGACCGTCGCGGCATTCCCAGACCAGGTCGGGCTTCATGCCGACGATCGAATAGCGGCCGCGCAGCTCTCCGCCCGTGACCGATTCCAGCATGAAGCTCTGCGGTGCGGCCTCGGCCAGCTTCAGCATCAGGCTGACCGGGGTGTCCAGGTCCGCGGCCAGCCGGATGGTCACCAGCTGGTTGCGACCTGCGGCCCATTCGGCCTCGAACTGCGGAAATTCCGGCGTCAGCTGCATCACTGGACCTGGGCGTTGATGGCGTTGATCGCGGACTGGTTCAATTCGACCGCGGACTGGCGCTGCGCATAGCGGGCGTAATAGTCGAACAGGTCGACCTGCAGCGACTGATCCAGACGCGACCGCACCCCGTCCAGCACCTGCGCCGCATCGGGCTGGGACAGGTCGGCATCGTTGATCTGGTCAAGCCGCACGACGAACACCCGGTCGCCCGCATCGACGACCTCGGCCTGACCGGGTTCGGTCACGGCAAAGGCCTGCGACAGCAGCTGCGGGGGCAGTCCGTCCATCCAGTCGCTGCGCGCCAGGCCGGTTTCGGTCGTCCAGGCGGAGGCGTCGTCGGCCTGCGCCTCGTCCGGGGTCGCTTCGGTCTGGGCGACCTCGGCCAGGCTCAGATCGGCGGCCAGTTCCAGCAGCTGGCGCTGGACCTCGGCGCGGCGCCAATCGGCCAGAACCTCGTCGCGGACCTCCTCAAAGGGGCGCAGGGTCGGGGGCACGATCTCGTCCAGGCGCATCGCGAAGACGCCGCCATCCGCCAGTTCGGCCAGTTCGGGGAAATCGGTGCTTTCCATCTGGGCAGCACGTTCGCGGAACGCCTCGTATCCGGCGATGCTGCCCTCGGCCGGCACCGCGTCGGCAGTCCAGTCGATCTGGCCCAGTTCCAGCTCGGTATCCTCGGCCAGCTCCTCCAGCGTCGCGCCGCTTGCCAGCGCATCCTCCAGATCCGCGATGCGGTCTTGGATCTGGCGCGCGGCAGCGGACAGCGCCGCCTCTCCGCGCAGGCCTTCGCGCGCTTCCTCGAAGGGAATGTCGACGGGGTCCAGGATCGCGTTCACCGAAAACAGCGCAGGGCCCAGATCGGTCTGCAGCGGACCCACGACTCCCGGCTGGTCCAGCGCGAACACGGCCTCGGCCGCCGAACCCAGCTGCGCCTCGGTCACCTCGCCCAGATCGACGTCGTCCAGAGTCAGTCCGCGCTGCAGGACGAAGGATTCGAACGGCGCGGTGTTGGCGTCGATCTGCTCGCGGGCGGCCTGCGCCTGCGCCTCGTCGGGGAAGACCAGGCGGCTGACCATCCGGCGCGCGGGGCGCTGGAACTGGTCGATGTTCAGCTGATAGGTGTCGCGCAGCGCGGCTTCGTCCAGCTGCACCTCGGAGGACAGCATGTCGGGCGTCACCCAGGCATAGGTGATCGCGCGCGTCTCGGGCGCGGTGAAGCGGTCGCCATTGGCCGCATGCCAGGCGCGCAGCGTCGCGTCGTCGGGCTCGGCCACGGGCGCGGGCAACTCGTCCTCGGTCAGTTCGCGCCAGCTGAAATCGCGCGTCTCCAGCAGCCAGCGGGCGGTCTGGTCAACCATCGGCGCCGGCGCGGTCACGCCGCCCACGACGGCGCGCTGCAAAAGCAGGCGCGCCTCGTCGTCGCGCACGGTCGCCTCGAAATCGGCCTCGGTCAGGTTCTCGCGGCGCAGCACCTCGGCATAGGCGGCACGGTCGAACGACCCGTTCGGGCCCTGGAACGCACCCGCCTGCATGATCGTCTGCGCGACCTGCGCATCGCCCACCGACACGCCGATGGCGCGCGCCTGTTCCGCCAGCGCGGCCGCCGCGATCAGGTTGGCCTGCACCGACTGCGCCAGCCCCATCTGCTGCGCCTGCTGCATGGTGATCTGCTGGCCGGTCTGCTGGGAAAAGGCGCGCATTTCCGATTGCAGGGCGCGGGCATAGTCGTCGGCCGTGATCTTGGTGTCGCCGACCGATCCGATCTCGGTCGTGCCGCCCGAAAAGCTGGTGATGCCAAAGCCTCCCAGCCCCAGCACCATCAGACCCATCAGGATCCAGACGATGGTCGATTTGCCCTTGGTACGCAGCTGTGACATGGCGCGGCCTTCCTCGTGGTCGTGTCCCGCCCGTCTTTAGGGCGCGGGCGGGTCAGCCACAAGTGGATCAGGCCGAAAGGCCGGCCAGCCGGTCCGCCAGCGCCGCGATTCCGTCCGCGTCGACATTGGCAAACGCAATGCGCAGGTGGCGCGGCCCCGTGGCGTCGCCCTCGGGCGTGAACATCGTTCCGGGCAGCGCCAGGACGCCTGCGTCCCGCACCATCCGCCGCGCCAGATCGGCCGAGCCTTCGGCGAACGGGTGTTCGACCCATGCGAAATACGCCCCCGCGCTTTTCAACCGCCAGCCGGGCAAGGCGCCAAGGGCAGCCGCGGCGGCGGCGCGGCGCGCCAGGATCTCGGCCCGCTCTCCGGCCAGCCAGTCCTGCAGGTGCTCCATCCCCCAGACCGCGCCGATCTGACCCAATTGCGACGGAGAGATGGCCACGGTGTCCAGGAACTTTTCGACCTGCTGCAGCCGCTCGATGCCGGCGACGATGGCGCCGACACGATGCCCGGTCAGGCGATAGGCCTTGGAAAAGCTGTAGAGCTGGATCAGCGTCCCGTCCCAGTCAGGCCGGGTCAGCAGGTCGTGCGGTGCCCCGTCGCGGCTGTCGAAATCGCGATAGGTCTCGTCGACCACCAGCGCGATCCCGTGCGCCTGCGCCAGATCGAAGAACCGCCCCACCAGATCGGCCGGGTATTCCGCGCCCGACGGGTTGTTCGGTGTGACCAGCACGATCGCCCGCGTGGCGGGCGTGATCAACGCGGCCGCGTGATCGGGGTCGGGCAGCATGTCGGCCCCGCAGGGCAGCGGGACTGTGGCGACGCCCGCCATGTCCAGCCACATCTTGTGATTGAAGTACCAAGGCGTCGGCACGATCACCTGATCGCCCGGCCCGGCCAGCGTCGCCATGACCGCGCAGAACGCCTGGTTGCACCCTTGGGTGATCGCGACGTTGGCCCCCGTCAGCGCACCCTCATAGGCGGCGGAAAACTGCGCCGCCACGGCATCGCGCAGATCGCTGTTGCCCAGGACGGGGCCGTACAGATGCGCCTCGGGTCGGTGCAGGGCCGCCTCGGCGATGGCCCGGCGCAGCCCTTCGGGCGGCGGATCGACGGGTGCGGCCTGGCTGACATTGATCAGGGGTCGGTCGACGGAGAAGCTGACGCCGCTCAGCCAGCGGCGCGCCTCCATCACCGGGGGGGCAAAGGTCGCGGCAAGGGCGGGGTTCAGCGGGCGCATGTCAGTCTCGTTCCATTCTGCGAAGGTCGGTCAGGTCCGGCGGCAGCGACAGGTCCAGCGCCGGCGCGGGCATCGCGGGCGCCCGGTCCATGGGCGCGTCGTCGGACGGCGCGATCCGCGGCAACCCGTCCTGCGCCGCGCGGATCGCGGGCTGAGGCGCGGGGCCGGTTACCGTCACCGGCGTATCGCCGCGCAGGGTCAGGCCTGGCGCATCGGCGGCCATGTCGGGCGCGGGTTGCGCAGGCATCCGGTCCGTGGGCTGCAGGCTGGGGCGCATCGTATCATTCGTCACGGGGGCCGGTTCATCCTGGGGTGCGGGCACCGCGGCGGGCGTGGCCGCATCGCGCAGGCTGGCCGCACTGGGCGCGGGCAAGGTCGGCGAGACGTCGCCCCCGCTTCCGAATTCGGACCCGATCGGCATGCCGATCGACAGCGCGCCGCGCCCCGGCGGCGCCAGCGGCACCGCCAGCGACAGCCCGGCCAGCGCCAGGACCCCAACCAGCCCGCCCGTCGCCGCCCCCGCCAGAAATCCCCGTGCCATCCCTGCCCCGTCCGTGCTGTGCGTCCGCCCGGTCTTGACCCCCGGTGGCGCTTTGGCCCATCTATAGCGGACGCTTTTTCCGGGGGAAACCGCCCCCCTTCTTCTGGCCGCAAGGTGCATCGATGATCCTTCTGATCGACAATTACGACAGCTTCACCTGGAACCTTGTCCATTACATGGGCGAGGCCGGGGCAGAGGTCGTCGTGCGCCGCAACGACCAGATCACCGTGGACGAGGCCCTGGCGATGGCGCCGGACGGGATCGTGATCTCTCCGGGGCCGTGCGATCCGGCGCAGGCCGGGATCTGCCTGGACCTGATCCGCGCGGCTGCGGACCGCGCCGTGCCGCTGTTTGGGGTCTGCCTGGGCCACCAGGCGATCGGAGAGGCGTTCGGCGGTCGCGTCGTGCGCGCCAACCGCATCCTACATGGCAAGGTCGACGCGATCAGCCATGACGGCACAGGCGTCTTTTCGGGGCTGCAATCGCCGCTGAACGCCACCCGCTATCATTCGCTGACCGTCGAGCCCGAGACCCTGCCGAATTGCCTGCGCGTCACCGCGACGTCGGACGACGGCACGATCATGGGCCTGATCCATTCCGACCTGCCGATCGAGGGCGTGCAGTTCCATCCCGAATCCATCGCCTCGCAGTTCGGACACGAGATGATCCGCAACTTCCTGGACCGCTGCACCGTCCGCAAGGACGCCGCATGACGGACATCCGACCCCTGATCGGCCTTGCCGCCGAACGCCCCCTGACGGGATCCGAGGCCGAGGCCGCGTTCTCTGCGCTGTTCGACGGTGCGGCGACCCCCGCCCAGATCGGCGGCCTGCTGATGGCCTTGCGCGTGCGCGGCGAAACCGTGGACGAGATCGCAGCCGCCGCCCGCGCCATGCGCGCCCGCATGAACCGCGTCACCGCACCTGACGGCGCGATGGACATCGTGGGCACCGGCGGCGACGGCAAGGGGACGCTGAACATCTCGACCGCGACGGCCTTTGTCGTGGCGGGGGCCGGTGTGCCCGTGGCCAAGCACGGCAACCGCAACCTGTCGTCGAAATCCGGGGCGGCCGATGCGCTGACCCAGATGGGCATCAACGTGCTGGGCGGCCCCGCCGTGGCGCAGCGCGCGCTGGACCAGGCGGGCATCTGCTTCATGATGGCGCCGATGCACCACCCGGCGATGCGCCATGTCGGCCCGCCCCGGACCGAACTGGGCACGCGCACCGTCTTCAACCTATTGGGACCGCTGACCAATCCGGCCGGGGTCCGCCGCCAGCTGACCGGTGCGTTCAGTGCCGACTGGCTGCGACCCATGGCCGAGGTGCTGCGCGACCTGGGGTCGACATCGGCTTGGCTGGTGCATGGCGGCGACGGCACGGACGAATTGTCGATCGCCGAGGACAGCCACGTGGCCGCGCTGCAGGACGGCCAGATCACCGAATTCACCATCGCCCCCGAGGATGCGGGCCTTTCCCGTCACCCCTTCGCCGCGATCGTGGGCGGAGAGCCGTCGCACAATGCCGCGGCCTTCCGGGCCCTGCTGGACGGCGAACGGGGCGCCTATCGCGACGCGGTCCTGCTGAACGCGGCCGCTGCGCTGCTGATCGCGGGGCGGGTTTCCGACCTGCGCGACGGGGCCCGGATGGCCGCCGAATCGCTGGACAGCGGCGCGGCAAAGGCGCGGCTGGTGGCGCTGGCGCAGGTCACCGGCGCACCCGAATCGTGACGCCCCCGTCGGACTGGGCGCATCTGCCGTTCTTTCGGGACGACTGGCCGGCGATCCGCGACCGGCTGGCGGACACGGCGTTCCTGCCCGGGCCTGATCGGATCTTCGCGGCCCTGCAGGCGACATCGCCGCGGGATGTGCGCGTCGTGATCCTGGGTCAGGATCCCTATCCGACACCGGGCCATGCGAACGGGTTGGCATTCTCGGTCACGCCCGACACGCCGCTGCCCCGGTCTCTGCGCAATATCTTTGCCGAACTGCGCGACGATCTGGGCGATGCGCCCGCCACGGGTGATCTGTCGCATTGGGCGCGTCAGGGCGTGCTGCTGCTGAACACCGCACTGTCGGTCATGCCGGGACAGGCAGGAGCCCATGCGGGCTGGGGTTGGGAACGGCTGGCCCGACAGGCCGTTGCCGAGGCGCAGTCGCACGGTCCGCTGGCCTTCCTGCTGTGGGGCAATCATGCGCGCAAAGCGGTGGCAGGCCTGCCGCGCGCGCAGGATCTGGTGATCGCCACGGCCCATCCCTCGCCCCTGTCGGCCCGGCGCGGGTTC
This sequence comes from Paracoccus haeundaensis, assembly GCF_006239215.1. Lineage (NCBI taxonomy): Bacteria > Pseudomonadati > Pseudomonadota > Alphaproteobacteria > Rhodobacterales > Paracoccaceae > Paracoccus > Paracoccus haeundaensis. The sequence goes on along the minus strand of NZ_VDDC01000002.1, from coordinate 51,718 downwards.
TTTGGATCGCGGCCCTTCAGCCGCATCAACGACTGGTTGACGGACCAGGGGCGTGCGCCCATCGACTGGACCGGCTGACCGCCGCGCCCCCTTTCCCCGCCCGCGCGGTGGGGATAGAACGGGGGCATGGATATTCTGGACAAGATCAAGGCCTACAAGCTGGAAGAGATCGCCGCCGCCAAGGCCGCGCGTCCGCTGGCCGACCTCGACGCGCAGGCCCGTGCGGCCGACGCCCCCCGCGGCTTTGCCCGCGCGCTGGACCGGGCCGCAGCTAGCGGCCCCGCCCTGATCGCCGAGATCAAGAAGGCCAGCCCGTCCAAGGGCCTGATCCGGCCCGATTTCGATCCGCCGTCGCTGGCCCGTGCCTATCAGGCGGGCGGCGCGGCCTGCCTGTCGGTGCTGACCGACGGCCCCAGCTTTCAGGGCGCGCCCGCGTTTCTGACGGCCGCGCGCGCCGCATGCGACCTGCCGGCGCTGCGCAAGGATTTCCTCTACGACACCTATCAGGTGACAGAGGCCAGGGCCTGGGGCGCGGATTGCATCCTGATCATCATGGCCTCGGTCGACGACACCCAGGCCCGCGATCTGGAGGATGCGGCGATGGGCTGGGGCATGGATGTCCTGATCGAGGTGCATGACGCGCCCGAACTGGACCGCGCCCTGCGCCTGAAATCGCCGTTGATCGGCGTGAACAACCGTAATCTCAAGACCTTCGACGTCACACTTGATGTGACGCGCGACCTTGCACCGCGCATCCCCGACGACCGCCAGTTGGTCTGCGAAAGCGGACTGTTCACCCAGGCGGACCTGGGCGCGATGATGCAGACCGGCGCGCGGCGCTTCCTGATCGGGGAAAGCCTGATGCGTCAGGCCGACGTGACCGCCGCCACCCGCGCCATCCTGGACGTCGCCGCATGACCCTGACCCATTTCGACGCCGCCGGTCAGGCGCATATGGTCGACATCTCGGCCAAGTCCGAAACAGCGCGTGAAGCCGTGGCCACGGGCTGCGTGATCATGACACCGGAAACGCTATCCCTGGCGCAGGGGGGCGCGGCCAAGGGCGACGTGCTGGGCGTGGCGCGCCTGGCGGGCATCATGGGCGCAAAGCGTACTGCCGATCTGATCCCGCTGTGCCATCCGCTGGCGCTGGCCAAGGTCGCGGTCGACCTTGTGGCCGATCCAGACCTGCCCGGTATCCGCGTCACCGCGACCGTCCGCACCACCGGCCGCACCGGGGTCGAGATGGAGGCGCTGACCGCCGTCACCACCGCCTGCCTGACCGTATACGACATGCTGAAGGCGGCGCAGAAGTCGATGGAAATTCAGGACATCCGCCTGCTGCGCAAGGATGGCGGCAAGTCCGGCCCCTACGAGGCGCCGCGATGATCTCGGTCGCCGAGGCCCTTGAACGCGTTCTGGCCCTTGCCAACCCGCCGCGCCCCGAGATTGTGTCCCTGGCCGACGCCCATGGCCGCGCTCTGTTGCAGCCCGCCGTGTCCCGGCTGACCCAGCCACCCTTCGACGCATCCGCGATGGACGGCTATGCGATGCGGGCGGTCGATCTGGACGACGCCCTGACCGTGATCGGCACCAGCGCGGCAGGCCATCCGTGGGGCGGCACTGCCCGCCCGGGCACCGCCATCCGCATCTTCACCGGCGCACCCGTGCCGCAAGGCTTTGACCATGTCGAACTGCAAGAGAACGTAGACCGCGACGGCGACGTGATCCGCGTTGTGACCCGATCCGGGGGCAGCAACATCCGGGCGCGCGGCAACGACTTTGCACAAGGCGATACCGTCGCGCCGGGGATCATCTTGGGCGCGGCCCATATCGGTCTGCTGGCCGCGATGAACGTTGACAATGTCACGGTCGCCGCGCGCCCCCGCGTCGCCATCCTGGCGGGCGGCGATGAATTGGTTCCCCCCGGCACGGACCCTGCGGAGGGTCAGATCATCAGCTCGAACGACCTGGCCATTGCGGCCATGGTCCGTGATGCTGGCGGCAAGCCGCACATCCTGCCGATCGCCCGCGACACCGAGGACAGCCTGCGTGACAGTTTTCGCGCGGCGGCGGACGCGGATCTGCTGGTCACCATCGGCGGCGCCTCGGTCGGCGACCATGACCTGATCGGCAAGATCGCGCAGGAACACGGTATCGAACAGGCCTTCTACAAGGTTGCGCTGCGTCCCGGAAAGCCGCTGATGGCGGGCCGGATGGCGGAAGGCGCCATGCTGGGCCTACCAGGAAATCCCGTTTCGGCAATGGTTTGCGCGGTTCTGTTCATGCAACCTCTGATCCGCGCGATGCAGGGGCTTCTGGCGGATGCGCCGTTGCGCAAGGCAAGGCTGGCCCACGACTTGCCGGCTGAAGGACCCCGTCAGCACTACCTGCGGGCGACATTGGCTGCGGGCGAGGACCTACCCCTGATCGCGCCCTTTGCGGATCAGGATTCGGCACGGCTGGCGCTGATGGCGCAGGCGAATGCGCTGCTGGTTCGTCCGCCGCATGATCCGGCCATGCCGGCGGGCGATCTGGTCGATTACATTCCCCTTGCCGCTAGTTAACTGTTTTTTCACCCTTTCACGGTCAACTGATTGACGCGATTCTGTGGATAAGCTAGAACAGACGCGGAACACGAAGAAAAGGGCGGGCCATGTTGACGAAAAAGCAGATCCAACTGCTTGAGTTCATCCAGAGGCGGATGGCGCGGGACGGCGTGCCGCCTTCCTTCGACGAGATGAAGGATGCTTTGGACCTGCGGTCCAAGTCCGGGATTCATAGGCTGGTGACCGCGCTGGAAGAGCGAGGCTTCATCCGGCGCCTGCCGCACCGCGCCCGCGCGCTCGAGGTGCTTCGCCTGCCCGACGCCCTGTCCCACCTGACCGACGCCGCCCCCGCGGAGACGCGTCCGGCTTTCACGCCGCGCGTCATCTCGAACACGCGCCCCGCTCGACCGCGCGGTGCCATGACGGTCGTCGACAGCCCTGCGGTTCAGTTGCCCCTGATGGGCCGTATCGCCGCCGGCGTGCCGATCGAGGCGATTTCCGAAGTGTCGCACCACGTCGCGGTGCCGGGAACGATGCTTTCGGGCCGTGAACATCATTACGCGCTTGAGGTGACCGGCGATTCGATGATCGAGGCCGGCATCAACGATGGCGATGTCGTGGTGATCCGCGAACAGGACACCGCAGAGACGGGCGACATCATCGTGGCCTTGGTGGACAATCAGGAAGCCACTCTGAAGCGCTATCGCCGCAAAGGATCGATGATCGCGCTGGAGGCCGCCAATCCGGCCTACGAGACGCGGCTTCTTCCCGAAGACCGCGTGCGCATCCAGGGTCGGCTGGTCGGACTGATCCGCAGCTATTGACGCGCTTGCCGGGGCTGTGCCCCAGCATATCCTCAGGCCATCAGAAAGCCGGGTCCGGCGCGGGACAGCAGCTCCTCCGCCAGATCCGTCCCCATGGCCGCACCATCCGACGCAAGACCATCACGGACACCGGCGACGACCTCGCTGCCATCCGGGCGCAGGATTTCGCCCCGCAGCGTCATGCGGTCGCCATCCAGCGTAGCAAGCCCCGCGATGGGCGTCTGGCAGGACCCGTCCAAGCGGCGCAGGAAGGCACGCTCTGCCTCAATCCGCAGCGCCGTCAGCGGATCGTTGATCGACGACAGCAGCATCGCACAGCCCTGATCGTCGGCACGGCGCTCGATGCCGATGGCGCCCTGTGCGACAGCGGGCAGCATCTCGTCCGGATCGATGGCACTTTGGGCGACGTGACGCATGTCCAGCCGCGACAGTCCCGCCATTGCCAGGAAGGTCGCCACGGCAACCCCGTCCGCAAGCTTCTGCAGGCGCGTCTGCACATTCCCCCGAAATTCCACCAACTGCAGATCGGGACGACGGTGTGCCAATTGGGCGCGGCGGCGCAGGCTGGAGGAGCCCACGACCGCGCCCTGCGGCAGCGCGGTGATCGAGGCTACGTGCGGGCTGACAAAGGCGTCCCGGACATCCTCTCGCGGCAGCAGGCAGTCGATCACCAAGCCGTCCGGTTGCAGCGTGGGCATGTCCTTCATCGAATGCACGGCGATGTCGATCGCGCCCTCGGTCAAGGCCTCCTCGATCTCGCGGGTGAACAGGCCCTTGCCGCCGATCTGCGACAGGGGGCGGTCCAGGACGCGGTCGCCGGTGGTCTTGATCGGAATGATCTGGAACGCGTCCTGCGGCAGGCCATGGGCAGCCATCAGGCGATCGCGCGTCTCATGGGCCTGCGCCAAGGCCAGGACCGATCCGCGCGTGCCGATCCGAAGCGGTCGGGTGGGAGTGGGCATCTGTTTCATGCGCCACGGCATAGCCGCCGGGGCTGCGCTTGACAACGCCTGTCGCCTGACCTTCAAGGGGCGCAGGAGGCCCCATGACCAAACTTCTGCTGCGTGCCCTGGCCGGCGAGACCCTGCCCACCCCGCCGATCTGGATGATGCGTCAAGCCGGGCGTTATCTGCCGGAGTACCGTGCGACGCGCGCGCAGGCGGGCGATTTCCTGTCGCTGTGCTACAATCCCGACCTTGCCGCCGAGGTCACCCTGCAGCCGATCCGCCGCTTTGGCTTTGATGCCGCGATCCTTTTTGCCGACATCCTGCTGATCCCCCAGGCCTTGGGCGCCGACCTGTGGTTCGTCACCGGAGAGGGACCGCGGCTGTCCACCGTGACCAGCGCGTCGGATTTGGCGCGGCTGAAACCGGCGGATCAGGTCGATGCGCAGCTGGCACCCGTCTATGAGACGCTGCAGATCCTGTCACGCGAACTGCCGCGGGAAACCGCCCTGATCGGCTTTGCCGGCGCGCCATGGACGGTCGCGACCTACATGGTCGCGGGCCGCGGCACCAAGGATCAGGGACCGGCGCATCTGCTGAAGGATCAGGACCGCGCGACATTCGCCGCATTGATCGACCTGATCACGGATGCCACGATCCATTACCTGTCACGCCAGATCGAGGCCGGGGCCGAAGTCGTCAAGCTGTTCGACAGCTGGGCCGGCAGCCTGAAGGGCCAGGATTTCGACGACTTCGCGATTGCCCCGGCCAAGCGGATCATCGCCGCGCTGAAGGCGCGCCATCCCGGCGTGCCTGTCATCGCCTTCCCCCGTGAGGCGGGCGAGCGTTATGTCGGGTTTCGGGCGGCGGTCGGAGCAGACTGCGTTGCGCTGGACAATTCGGTATCGACCGATTGGGCCGCGCGCCACGTCCAGACCGAGGGCTGCGTCCAAGGCAACATGGACCCGCGGCACATGGTCACGGGCGGGCCCGAACTGGTCGCCGAGGCGCAGCGGATCACCCGCGCCCTGCGCGGCGGTCCGCATGTCTTCAACCTGGGTCACGGGATCACCCCTGACGCCGATCCCGACAACGTCGCCCGGATGATCGAGGCGGTGCGCAGTGCCTAGCGCGCCACCGCCTTGGGATAGCCGTTCGCCCGCAGATCGTTCAGCGCGGCGATCAGGGCCTGCCGGTCGGTAAAGGGTCCCGCCATGATCAGCCGCAGCGGTTTCGTCCCATCCGTTGTCCGCCCCTGCCCCGTCGGATAGCCGCGCGCGGCCAGCGCCCGCAGCACGATCATCGCGTTCCCCTCGTCGCCATAGGCGCCAACCTGAACATACCGCGCCGATGCCGGGATCATCTCGGGTCCAGGCACCGCCACCGGCTTGGGCGCGGAGGCGACGGGCGCCGCAGGGGTTGGTGAGGCCGCACGACGGGTCGTGGCACGCGGGGTCGCGGCAACGGTCGGCCGCGCCGCGGGGGCCGTCCTGACGGCTGCCGGCTCTGGCCGTGGCGGTGCCGCGGTCACTCCCGTGGTCAACGACGCCGTCGCGGTGGCCGCGCGCATGCCGGGACACAACCCCAAGGTAGAGCCCTGCGCGGATGCCGACGGGTCCGGCTTGTAGCCAAGACGCGCGCACAGCTCCGGGCTGCCCGACAGGCCGGTGGCCTCGCGCAGTGTCGGTGCCATGGTCAGGGCATCCTGCAGTGCGGTGTGGATCGGATCGGGCGCCCGCGACGCGGCCGGTTCCGCGCGGGTTTCGGCCGGGGCCGGGTCCGCGGTCCATTCGCCGGGGCGCAGGTCGCGCGACAGCTGTTCAAGCAGCAGGGTTTCGACATCCGGCGGCGGTGCTTGGGTCAGCGGCAGCGCCCTTTCCGTCAGCGGGTCCGTGCGCCGGACGTCCAGGCTGGGGGGAAAGCCGCACAGCGCCTGCCCTTGCCCATCCTGACGCGCAGTCCAGTCGGCGCCGCTGCGGGTGAAGACGCAGCCGTTGCCGTCGATATACTGCGTCCCCGCGAAATCGGCGGGGGGCGGTGGCGTCGGCGCGGCTTGCGCCGCCCCGCCCAGCAAAAGCATCGCCAAGACCCGCAAGTGCCCGATCATCTGCCATCCATTCCGTTGTCCTGCCCCAGACCTAGCGCAGAACCGTGAAACGGCGGTTAACGGGAGGCCTTATTTCGTGCCGAACATCCGGTCGCCGGCATCGCCCAGGCCCGGGACGATATAGCCGTGATCGTCCAGTCGTTCGTCCAGCGCCGCCGTGAAGATCGGCACGTCCGGATGCGCCTCGCGCATGCGTTCGACGCCTTCGGGCGCAGCCAACAGGCACAGGAAGCGCATGTTCTTGGCGCCGCGCTCTTTCAGCATGTCGATGGCCGCGACCGACGAGTTGCCCGTGGCCAGCATGGGGTCCACCACGATGGTCATCCGCGCGTCCAGTTCGCGCGGCACCTTGCAGTAGTATTCGACCGGCTTCAGCGTCTCGGGGTCGCGATAGAGGCCGACGAAGCCCACGCGCGCGCCGGGGATCAGCTCCAGGATACCGTCCATCAGCCCGTTTCCGGCCCGCAGGATCGAGATCAGGGCCAGCTTCTTGCCCTCCAGCGTGGGGGCCTCCATCTCGCACATGGGCGTCTCGATGTGCATGGTGGTCAGCTCCAGCTCTCGCGTGACCTCATAGGCCAGAAGCAGGCTGATCTCGCGCAGAAGGCGGCGGAAACCGGCGGTGGACACCTCTTTCTGGCGCATGATCGACAGCTTGTGCTGAACCAGCGGGTGGTCGACGACGGTCAGGTGTTGCATCAGGCGAATTCCTTTTTCAGGCGGTCGCGGGTGGACGCGTCGCAGAACGCGGCGTCGGCAGCCCACTGGTTGATCTGTCGGAACTCGGTATCGCCCCAGCCAAAGGTCGACGCAAGTCGATCGTATTCATGGCGCATCGTCGTGTGGAAGAACGGCGGATCGTCGGTGGACACGGTGACCCGCACCCCGGCATCGGCCAGCCGCGCGATGGGATGGGCGGCCCAGGACGGATAGACCCCAAGCGCGATGTTCGATCCCGGACACACCTCCAGCGTCACGCCGCGCTCGACCAGGTCGCGCACCAGCGCAGGGTCGTCGATCGCCTGCACGCCATGCCCGATGCGAGTGCAGCCCAGGTCCAGCGCCTGCCGGACGCTGTCGGGGCCGCCCCATTCGCCTGCATGGCAGGTCAGGCCCAACCCGGCCTCTGCCGCGCAGTCAAAGCTCCAGGCGTAATCGGTGGCCCGGCCGACCTGTTCGGCCCCACCCATGCCAAAGCCGGTGATCCAGCCGCCCGCGGTCTCGGCAGCACAGCGCGCGGTTTTGCGCGCACGATCCGCGCCGAAGTGACGGATCGCGGTGACGATGCCGCGGCTGTCGATGCCGTCCGCCCGGGCGCGGTCCGCGACCTCGGTCATCGCGGCCAGATGATCGCGCCAGGCCGAAAGGTCCGCACCTCCGCAGAACTCCGGCGAGACGAACAGTTCCGCATAGACCACGCCCTCCTCGGCGCAGCGGTCAAGCACCTCGGCCAGCAGGCGGGCATAGTCGCGCGGGCCGTTGATGACGCTGGTCGCGGCCTCGTAGCAGCGCAGGAAGCCCGGAAAGTCGTCATAGGCGTAATGCCCGCGCTCGTCGAAGACGCCGGACAGGTCGGCGCGTTTTTCCTTGGCCAGGCCGCGGATGAAATCGGGTGGCGCGGCACCCTCCAGATGCAGATGCAGTTCGATCTTCTTCATAGGAATGATGTCCCGTGTCGGGGGGCGGGCAGCCCCAGATGCGCAAGGATAGAGGCGCCGATATCGGCAAAGCCCACCTGCCCCACGCCGCGCACGCCCGCACCCCAGCCCAGCACGGGGGCGCGCTCGCGGGTGTGGTCGGTGCCGGACCAGGACGGGTCATTGCCGTGATCGGCGGTGAAGATCGCCAGATCGCCAGGCGACAGCGTCGCCAGGAACCGGCCCGCGACGCCGTCGAACCATTCCAGTTGCGTGGCATAGCCGGGAATGTCCCGCCTGTGGCCAAAATTGGTGTCGAATTCGACAAAGTTCGCGAATGTCAGGCTGCCGGGTTCGGCCTGGGTGCCAAGCCTGACCAGGTGTTCGGCCAAGGCCGCGTCATTTTCGCCCTTGTGCAGGCGGGTGATGCCGCGATGGCTGAAGATGTCGCCGATCTTGCCGATGGCATAAGTGACCCGCCCCGCACCCTGCGCGATGTCCAGGATGGTGTCGCCAGGCGGCGCGATCGCGAAATCGCGGCGGTTGCCGGTGCGACGGAACGCGCCGGGCTGGCCGCCAAAGGGGCGCGCGATGACCCGGCCCACGCGCATCGCATGCAGCATCGGTGACAGATCGCGACACAGCGCGATCAGGCGGTCGAGGCCGAACGCCTCCTCATGCGCCGCGATCTGCAGCACGCTGTCGGCCGAGGTGTAGCAGATCGGCCAGCCGGTCTGCAGATGCCGGGCGCCGAAGTCGTCGATGACCTGCGTGCCAGATGCGTGGCAATTGCCCAGGATGCCGTCGGTCCCTGCCAGCTGGCAGATCCGCGCGGTCACGTCGGCAGGAAAGGCGGGGTCCGCGTCGGGGAAATAAGTCCAATCCCACGGCACGTGGACGCCCGCGATCTCCCAGTGGCCAGAGGGGGTGTCCTTGCCGCGCGACACCTCGGATGCCGCGCCCCACAGGCCGCGGGGTTCGGCGCCCAGACCCGGTGCATCGATACCCGAGGCCAGCCGCACCGCCGCCCCAAGCCCCAGCCCGTCCAGCACCGGCATCCGCAGCGGTCGCGCCTGCGCGATATGCCCGACGGTGTTCGCGCCGGTATCGGGGCGACCGTCGTTGAAGAAGGCGTGGGCATCGGGCGCGCCGCCGATGCCCACGCTGTCCATGACGATCAGGAACGCCCGGCTCATGCGCCGATCCGGTCGCGGATCAGTGGGCCGGGCTGGCCGTCGCCCAGGACATAGGCGGCCTGCACGGCGGCGATGGCCACCTGTGCCGCCGTGTCGTCGGCGGCGTGGACCATGCCCAGGGGGCGGTCGGGGCCGACCTCCTCTCCCAGCTTGGCCAGGCGGTTCAGGCCCACGCGGTGGTCGATCGCCTCGGCCGCGCGCACGCGCCCGCCGCCAAGCGCCAGCACCGCGTGGCCAAGCGCGGTCACGTCGATACGGCCCACGCGCCCCGCGGCGGGCGCGGGGATGGGCAGGATCAGCGGCGCACGGGCCAGATGCGCCTCGGGGCGGTCCAGCAGGTCGCGCGGTCCGCCCTGGGCCGCGACCATGCGGCCGAACACCTCGGCCGCGGCGCCGCTGTCCAGCGTGTCGGCCAGACCGTCCGCGGACCGTCCCGCCAGCGTCAGGCATTCCGCCGCCAGCGCCAGCGTCAGGTCGCGCAGCGCCCCGGCCTGGCCCCGCAGGGCGCAGATCGCCTCGTGGATCTCCAGCGCATTGCCGGCGCTGCGGGCCAGCGGCTGATCCATGTCGGTGATGAAGGCAGAGGTGCGGCAGCCCGCCCCGTTCGCCGTCTCGACCAGGGCCTGGGCCAGGCGGCCGGCGCTGTCGGCCTTCTTCAGGATGGCGCCCGACCCCGCCTTGACGTCCAGGACCAGCGCATCCAGCCCCGCTGCCAGCTTCTTCGACAGGATCGACGCGGTGATCAGGTCGATCGATTCCACCGTCCCCGATTCGTCGCGGATCGCGTACAGGCGACGGTCCGCAGGGGCCACGTCGCCCGTGGCCGCCACGATCGCGCAGCCGACGGTGCGCACGATGCGGCGGAAGTCATCCTCAGGCTGGTCGCACAGATAGCCCGGGATCGCCTCCAGCTTGTCCAGCGTGCCACCCGTATGGCCCAGGCCGCGACCCGAGATCATCGGCACGAACACCCCGCGCGCGGCCAAAAGCGGCGCCAGCACCAGCGACACCGTATCGCCGATGCCGCCGGTCGAATGCTTGTCCACCACCGGGCCCGACAGGTCCCATTGCAGGACATGCCCCGAATCGCGCATGGCGCGCGTCAGCGCCACGCGGCCCGCCGGTCCGACGCTCTTGGTCAGCACCGCCATCGCGAAGGCACCCGCCTGCGCGTCGCTGACCGACCCGTCGGCCAGCCCCTGCGCGATCAGCGCCGCGCCCGGCCCGTCCAGGCCCCGCCCGTCGCGGATCGCCGATATGACAGGACGCGGATCCGTCATGTGCGCGCCATGTGGCCCGCGTCGAACCGGCCGGGCAGCAGGTCGCCCACGGTCGTGTGCATCTGCGCGCCGTCGGTCGTGGCCAGCAGGACCGGCACCTCTGCGGACGCGAATTCCGCCAGCTTCTGCCGACAGCCGCCGCAGGGCGGCACGGGGGTCGGGCTGTCGGCGATTACGGCGACCTCGATTAACTCGGTCTCTCCGGCGGCGACCATCGCGGCGATGGCCCCGGCCTCGGCGCAGGTGCCTTCGGGATAGGCCACATTCTCGACGTTGCAGCCGCGATAGACGGTGCCCGACGCGCCGCGGATGGCCGCGCCGACCTTGAATTTAGAATAGGGCACATAGGCCCGTTCGCGCACGTCGCGCGCCGCATCCAGCAATGACGTCGTCATGGTTCACCCCGTTCGATCTGGCCGCCAATCTGCGCCCGCGGGCGGGGTTGTGCAAGACGCGCGCGGGCGCGCAGAACCCCGCTGTTCCCCGACGTCAGAATGGTTTAACGGTAAACCAATTCCGAAACCGGAGGGGCGAAAGATGGAAGACCGCAGGCAGGACAGCGCAAGACAGGCCGCGCTGGATTATCACGAGTTCCCGCGACCGGGCAAACTGGAGATCCGCGCGACCAAGCCGATGGCAAATGGCCGCGACCTGGCCCGCGCCTATTCCCCCGGCGTCGCCGAAGCCTGCCTGGAGATCAAGGCCGATCCCTCGACCGCTGCACGCTATACCACCAAGGGCAACCTGGTGGCCGTCATCTCGAACGGCACGGCCGTCCTGGGCCTTGGCAACATCGGCGCGCTGGCCTCCAAGCCGGTGATGGAGGGCAAGGCGGTCCTGTTCAAGAAATTCGCCAACATCGACTGCTTCGACATCGAGGTGAACGAGCCCGATCCGGTCAAGCTGGCCGAGATCGTCTGCGCGCTGGAACCGACCTTCGGCGCGGTGAACCTTGAGGACATCAAGGCCCCCGACTGCTTCATCGTCGAACAGATCTGCCGCGAGCGGATGAACATCCCGGTCTTTCACGACGACCAGCACGGCACCGCCATCGTGGTGGGCGCGGCCGCGACCAACGCGCTGCGCATCGCCGGCAAGCGGTTCGAGGACATCAAGATCGTCTCGACCGGCGGCGGGGCGGCGGGCATCGCCTGCCTGAACATGCTGCTGAAACTGGGCGTCAAGCGCGAGAACGTCTGGCTGTGCGACATCCACGGCCTGGTCCATGACGGCCGCGAGCTGGACATGAACCCGCAGAAGGCCGCCTATGCCCAAGCCTCGGACAAGCGCAGCCTGACCGAGGTGATCGACGGCGCCGACCTGTTCCTGGGCCTGTCCGGTCCGGGCGTTCTGACGCCCGAGATGGTCGGCCGCATGGCCCCGCGCCCGATCATCTTCGCGCTGGCGAACCCGAACCCGGAAATCGACCCCGACGCGGCCCGCGCCGTCGCCCCCGACGCGATCATCGCCACCGGACGCAGCGATTTCCCGAACCAGGTCAACAACGTCCTGTGCTTCCCCTTCATCTTCCGCGGCGCGCTGGACGTCGGCGCGACCACGATCAACGACGAGATGAAGATCGCCTGCATCGAGGGCATCGCCGCCCTGGCCCGCGCGACCACCGCGGCCGAGGCCGCCGCCGCCTATCGCGGCGAGACGCTGACCTTCGGCGCCGACTATCTGATCCCCAAGCCCTTCGATCCGCGCCTGATGGGCGTCGTGTCATCCGCCGTGGCCCGCGCCGCGATGGAGACGGGTGTGGCGACCCGGCCCCTGGACGACATGGCCGCCTACAAGCAGAAGCTTGACGGGTCGGTCTTCCGATCGGCGCTGATCATGCGCCCGGTCTTCGAGGCCGCGGCCACCGCCACGCGCCGCATCGTCTTTGCCGAGGGCGAGGACGAACGTGTCCTGCGCGCCGCCAATGCCATGCTGGAGGAGACGACCGACGTCCCGATCCTGATCGGCCGCCCCGACGTTATCGCCACCCGCGCCGAACGCGCGGGCCTGCCGATCCGCCCGGATGTCGACTTCGAGATCGTGAACCCCGAAAACGACCCCCGCTATCGCGACTATTGGGAAACGTATCACGGCATCATGGCGCGGCGCGGGGTCAGCCCCGACATCGCCCGCGCGATCATGCGCACCAACACCACCGCCATTGGCGCCGTCATGGTGCACCGGGCCGAGGCCGACAGCCTGATCTGCGGTACGTTCGGACAGTACAGCTGGCACCTGCAATACGTGCGCCAGATCCTGGCCCGCGACGGGCTGCACCCGGTCGGCGCACTGTCGATGATCATCCTGGAAGACGGGCCGCTGTTCATCGCGGACACCCAGTGCCACAACGACCCCACGCCCCAGCAGGTCATGGAGACGGTGATGGGTGCCGCGCGTCACGTCCGCCGGTTCGGCCTGACGCCCAAGATCGCCCTGTGCAGCCATTCGCAGTTCGGCAACACCGACAGCTATTCCGGGCGCAAGATGCGCGACGCCCTGACGCTGCTGGACGCACGCGAGCCCGACTTCATGTATGACGGAGAGATGCATGTGGACGCGGCGCTGGACCCCGAATTGCGCGAACGCATCTTCCCGACCTCGCGGCTGCAGGGTGTGGCGAACGTGCTGGTCTTTGCGGGCACCGATGCCGCATCGGGCGTCCGCAACGCGCTGAAGATGCGCGCGGGCGGCCTGGAGGTCGGGCCGATCCTGATGGGCATGGGCAACCGCGCCCATATCGTGACACCCTCGATCACCACGCGCGGCCTGCTGAACATGTCGGTGCTGGCCGGCACGCCGGTCACGCATTACGGCTGATTCGCCGACATTTTTGCAAATACTGCGGCGCGGCAAAGGAGGCTTTGCTGCGCCGTTCTGTTTGCAAACCCGATCGCCGGATTTCTGCTAATCAGCGCATTGTCACGCCGCTAACAAGGTTGCGCGACGCCCCCCTTCCTGCGTAACAAAACCTAGGTTCAGGGAGGGGAGTCCATGTCCTATCAAGATCTCTACGCGCGATGGAAGGCCGATCCCGAGGCGTTCTGGATGCAGGCCGCCGATGCCATCGACTGGACCCAGCCCCCAAGCCGCGCGCATTTCGAACAGGGTCCCGCCGGGGAATGGTTCGCCGATGGCATGGTGAACACCTGCTGGAACGCCATCGACCGCCATGTCGCGGGCGGTCACGGCGACCGCCTGGCGGTGATCCATGACAGCCCGATGACCGGCAGCGTCAGTCGCCTGACCTATGCCCAACTGCAAGACCAGGTGGCCCGGCTGGCGGGTGTGCTGGCCGCGCGCGGCATCGGCAAGGGCGACCGGGTCATCATCTACATGCCGATGATCCCCGAGGCGCTGCAGGCGATGCTGGCCTGCGCCCGGATCGGGGCCATCCATTCGGTCGTCTTCGGCGGGTTCGCCGCGCACGAACTGGCGGTGCGCATCGACGACGCCAAGCCCCGCGCGATCATCGCCGCAAGCTGCGGGCTGGAGCCGGGTCGCGTTGTCCCCTACAAGCCGCTGATGGACCGCGCCATCGACGAGGCCGCCCACAAGCCGGACTTCACCATCGTGTTCCAGCGCCCCGAATGCACGGCCGACATGGTGGCGGGCCGCGATCTGGACTGGCGCCAAGCGGTGGCGGACGCGCAGCCCGCCGACTGCGTCCCGGTCGAGGGGAACCACCCGGCCTATATCCTCTACACCTCGGGGACGACGGGCCAGCCCAAGGGCGTCGTGCGCCATACCGCGGGGCATCTGGTCGCCCTGGCGTGGAGCGTGCCGAATATCTATGGCATCGGGCCGGGCGACGTGTTCTGGGTCGCGTCCGACGTGGGCTGGGTCGTGGGGCACAGCTATATCGTCTATGGACCGCTGATCGCGGGCGCGACGACCGTGGTGTTCGAGGGCAAGCCCGTCGGCACCCCCGACGCGGGCACGTTCTGGCGGGTGATCGCGGATCACAAGGTCAAGTCCTTCTTCACCGCGCCCACCGCCATCCGTGCGGTCAAGCGCGACGACCCGGAGGGCCGGTTGATCGGCAAGTACGACCTGTCCGGCCTGCAGGCCCTGTTCCTGGCGGGCGAACGCGCCGACCCCGACACCGTCACCTGGGCCGAGGATCGGGTCAAGGTGCCGGTGATCGACCACTGGTGGCAGACGGAGACCGGCTGGCCCATCGCCGCGAACCCCTTCGGTGCGGGGCTGATGCCCGTGAAGAAGGGCAGCCCGACCCTGCCCATGCCCGGATACGACGTGCAGGTCCTGGACGAGGCCGGGCACCCGGTCGCCCCCGGCACCCTGGGCGCGATCGCGATCAAGCTGCCCCTGCCGCCCGGCACTCTGCCCACGCTGTGGAACGCCGAGGATCGCTTCAACCGCGCCTATCTGCAGCATTTCCCCGGCTTCTACGAGACAGGCGATGCGGGTTACGTCGACGATGACGGCTATGTCTGGATCATGGCGCGCACCGACGACGTCATCAACGTCGCGGGCCACCGCCTGTCCACGGGCAGCATGGAGGAGGTCCTGTCCAGCCATCCCGCCGTAGCGGAATGCGCGGTGATCGGGGTCGCCGATCCGCTGAAGGGACAGGCACCCCTGGGCCTTCTGTGCCTGAAGAAGGGGGTCGAGACCGAGCATGCCCAGGTCGTGGCCGAGGTGGTGCGCATGGTCCGCGACCGCATCGGGCCCGTCGCGGCCTTCAAGACCGCCTGCGTCGTCGACCGCCTGCCCAAGACGCGGTCGGGCAAGATCCTGCGCGCGACCATGGCCAAGATCGCCGACGGCGAGACGGTCAAGGCGCCCGCCACCATCGACGACCCCGCCATCCTGGACGAGATCCGCCGATCCCTGGCCGGGATCGGCTATCCCGCCTAGTCCAGCGTCGCGCCCAAGCGGGTCATCAGCGGCACGAAGTCGGGGAAGGACGTGGTGATCGGCCCCGCGTCGTCGATGGTGACGGGCTGCTGGGTCGCAAGGCCCAGGATCAGGAAGCTCATGGCGATGCGGTGGTCCAGATGGGTCACCGCATGGCCGCCGCCCGCCACCTGCGCCGCGCCGTGAACGGTCATGGTGTCGCGCGTGTCCTCGACCGTGACGCCGTTCGCGCGCAGGCCCACGGCCATCGCGTCGATCCGGTCGCTTTCCTTGACGCGCAGTTCCGCGACGCCGTTCATCACCGTGGTGCCTTCGGCGAACGCGGCGATCACCGACAGGATCGGGAATTCGTCGATCATGCTGGCCGCACGATCGGCAGGCACGGTCACGCCCTTCAGCGGGCCGTGGCGCACCAGCAGGTCGGCCACGGGCTCTCCGCCCTCCTCGCGCGGGTTCTCGAAGGTGATGTCGGCGCCCATCTCCAGCAGGGTCACGTACAGGCCGTCCCGCGTCGGGTTGCGGCTGACGCCCGGCACGCGAATTTCGGACCCCGGCACGATCAGCGCCGCAGCCACCGGAAAGGCCGCACTGGACGGATCGCGCGGCACGGCCACGGGCTGCGGGCGCAGTTCCGGACGGCCGGTCAGGGTGATCTTGTGGCCGTCAGGCGTGGTCTCGGTCCGGATCTGCGTGCCGAACCCGGCCAGCATGCGTTCGGAATGATCGCGCGTCGGTTCGGATTCGATCACCACCGTGTCCCCCGGCGCGTTCAGCCCGGCCAGCAGGATCGCCGACTTGATCTGGGCGCTGGCCACGGGCGTGCGATAGGTGACGGGCACCGGATCGGCCGCGCCCTGGATGGTGATGGGCAGACGCCCCCCCTCGCGCGCGGTGATCTGGGTGCCGAACTGCGACAGCGGGTCCGTCACCCGCGCCATCGGACGACGCGACAGGCTGGCGTCGCCGGTGAATGTCACGCTGATCGGCGTGGTCGCGACCGCGCCCATGATCAGACGCACACCGGTGCCCGAATTGCCGCAATCGATCACCTCGGCCGGGCTGGAGAAGCCGCCCACGCCCACACCATGCACCGACCAGTCCCCCGGCCCGTGCTGCGTCACCTGCGCACCAAGCGCCTGCATGGCGCGGGCGGTGTCCAGCACGTCCTGGCCTTCCAGCAGGCCGGTGATGCGCGTCTCTCCGACGGCCATCGCGCCCAGGATCAGGGCACGGTGGCTGATCGACTTGTCCCCCGGCACCAGCGCCTCGCCCGACAGGGGGCCGGAGCGGCGGGCGGTCATCGGACGGGGGTCTGCGGAATGCGACATGGGCCTACCTCGTGGTTTTGCCGCGCCTTTTAGCCCGCCCGGCGCGCCCCTGCCACCATCATCTTGAGGCCGGCGCCCCCGCGCCCTAGAAGGGAGCCAATCACGGATTGGAGAATCCCATGCAGGAACTGGACCGGCTGCGCGACCTGGCCGACCCCGAACGCGCCGCCCGCGCCAGTGCACGCCACAAGCGTGATCGAGAGACCCTGGGCATCACCCCCGCTGGCCTGGAGGAGGTCGTCGCCGAATGGCGCGCGGAACGCGATCTGGACGCGCGCATCGCGCTGGCCGAGGCGCTGTGGGACAGTGACGTCCACGAGGCCCGCCTGGCCGCCGCCCGCCTGCTGGTCCAGGCCCGGATGCGGCCCGACGACGCGGCCTGGGCCGCGATCATGGACTGGGCGCCACAGATCGACGGGGCCGAGATCGACGATGCGGTGATGACCGCCGCCGCGCGTCGCGTGGTCGCCGATCCGACCCGCCTGGATCAGATCACGGCATGGGCCGGCAGCCGGAACCCGTGGCTGCGCAGGGGCGTGATGCTGGCCACGCTGCCCTGGGCCAAGATGAACAACCCCAAACCCGAGGACCTGGAGATTCGGGAAAAGGTTCTGCAGCTGATGCTGCGCCTGGCGTCCGACCGTCACGGCGGCGTGCGTCAGGCGGCCAAGCTGTGGCTGCGCAACCTGGAAAAGCGCGACCCGGATCGCGTCGCCGTCTGGCACAGGGCCCACGAGGCGATGGCCGCGCCCGAACCGCAGCCTGAACCCCTGGCCGAGGACGCGCCGCCATCCGACGACGCGCCCCGCCCCGACGGCGATCAGGAGCGGTAGACTTCCAGCGTGGGCAGGTCGGTCAGCGGCACGCCCAGCAGCTGCAGTGCCGGCAGCGACACCTGGCTGCCCGTGCCCGATCCCGACAGGGGCCGCAACTCGACCTGCGCCGACTTGCCCGTGGCGGGGTTCACGATGCGCCCCTGCACGGGCGCATCGACCAGGGGCGTCTTCATCCAGAACCCACCCTCGGACGGGTTGCCTAGCGATCCGACGGTCGTGCCAAGCCGCGTCTCGGCCGTCGCCGGGGCCTGGGCGGCGGCTTCGCGCTGTTCGGGCGTTGTGGTGTCCAGCTGTGCGGGTGTCGCGCGTGCTGCGGGCCGGGGGCTGGGCGCGCGCGTCACGGCCGTCGCGGCCGCGGTCTGGGCCGCCGTCGCCTTGGGTGCTTCGGACCGGTTCATCGTCGCGGCCATCTGGGTGCATCCGGCCAGCGACAGGCCCAGGACGGCAAGGGGGATCAGGCGCATCGGCGTCTCCTTCGATCATCGTTGCCGCAGATTAGTCACGCCAGCGTGGCAAGGTCCACCACCCGACCCACGAATCCCCGCCTTGTGACCGCAGTCCTGCGCGCCTAGATATGGGGGATGGACATGCACCCGCCCCTGATCGACCCGTTTGCCCGCCCCATCACCTATCTGCGGGTGTCGGTCACCGACCGCTGCGATTTCCGATGCGTCTATTGCATGGCGGAACACATGCAGTTCCTGCCCAAGGCCGACCTCCTGACGCTGGAGGAGCTGGACCGCCTGTCCACCGCCTTCATCGGCCTGGGCGTGCGCAAGCTGCGCATCACCGGAGGAGAGCCACTGGTCCGTCGCGGCATCATGGGCTTTTTCCGCAACGTGTCACGTCACCTGGGGAACGGCCTGGACGAGCTGACCCTGACCACCAACGGCAGCCAGCTGGCCCGACACGCGGCGGAACTGGCCGATATCGGCGTGCGGCGCGTAAACGTGTCGCTGGACACGCTGGACGCCGACAAGTTCGCGGCGATCACCCGGTGGGGCCGCCTGCCCCAGGTGCTGGAGGGGATCCGCGCCGCGACCGCTGCCGGCCTGCGCGTCAAGATCAACGCCGTGGCCCTCAAGGGCGTCAACGACAGCGAGCTGTTCGATCTGGTGCAATGGTGCGGCGACGAGGGTCACGACCTGACCTTCATCGAGGTGATGCCCATGGGCGAGATGGGAGAGGAGGACCGGCTGGACCAGTACTGGCCCCTGTCCGACCTGCGCGCCCGGCTGGCCGAACGCTTTACGCTGCTGGATCTTGCCGAACGCACGGGCGGCCCGGCCCGTTACGTCAGGCTGGCCCAGACCGGACAGAAGATCGGCTTCATCACGCCCCTGACCCACAATTTCTGCGAAAGCTGCAATCGCGTGCGCGTCACCTGCACCGGAGAGCTGTTCATGTGCCTGGGCCAGGAGGACAACGCCGACCTGCGCGCGCCCCTGCGCGCCAGCGCCGACGACGAGGCCCTGCGCCAGACGATCCGCGCGGCCATCGCGCGCAAACCCAAGGGTCACGACTTCGACTATTCCCGCCAAGGCGTCGTAGGCCAGATGACCCGCCACATGAGCCATACCGGCGGCTGACAGGGCGCGCCTGCGGTGGGTCCGGGGGGCGCCAGCGCCCCCGGCCCTCGCGGGACGCAACCCTACTCGGCGGCGGCTTCCGCGGCGCGCGCCTCGGCGTCCAGGACCTCGGCCCGTTCCTCGACCAGCCGGACGATGTGATCGACCATCTGGTTGTTCGACAGCTTGTGGCTTTGCTTGCCGGCCATGTAGACCATGCCCGACCCGGCCCCGCCGCCGGTGAATCCCAGATCGGTCATCAGCGCCTCGCCCGGTCCGTTCACCACGCAACCGATGATCGACAGGCTCATCGGGGTCTTGATGTGCTCCAGCCGCTTTTCCAGCGCCTCGACCGTGCGGATCACGTCAAAGCCCTGCCGTGCGCAGCTGGGACAGCTGATGATCTGCACCCCGCGCGTCCGCAGGCCAAGCGATTTCAGGATCTCAAAGCCGACCTTGACCTCCTCGACCGGATCGGCCGACAGGCTGACGCGGATCGTGTCGCCGATCCCCATCCACAGAAGGTTGCCCAGGCCCACCGCCGACTTGACGGTGCCGCCGACGAAACCGCCCGCCTCGGTGATGCCCAGATGGATGGGTGCATCTGTCGCCTCGGACAGCTGCTGATAGGCCGCCGCCGACAGGAACACGTCGCTGGCCTTCACGCTGATCTTGAACTCATGGAAATCGTTGTCCTGCAGGATCTTGATATGATCCAGCCCGCTCTCGACCATCGCGTCGGGACAGGGCTCGCCATATTTCTCCAGCAGGTGCTTCTCCAGGCTGCCTGCATTCACGCCGATGCGGATCGAACAGCCGTGGTCCTTGGCCGCCTTGATGACCTCGCGCACGCGGCTTTCGTCCCCGATGTTGCCGGGGTTGATGCGCAGACAGGCGGCGCCCGCCTCGGCAGCCTCGATGGCGCGCTTGTAGTGGAAATGGATGTCGGCCACGATCGGCACAGGGCTCTCGCGGCAGATCTCGCGCAGCGCGCGCGTCGTCTCCTGGTCCGGGGCGCTGATGCGCACGATATCGGCGCCGGCATCCGCCGCGGCGATGACCTGGGCCAAGGTCGCCTTGACGTCGTG
Organism: Paracoccus haeundaensis; assembly: GCF_006239215.1. NCBI lineage: Bacteria > Pseudomonadati > Pseudomonadota > Alphaproteobacteria > Rhodobacterales > Paracoccaceae > Paracoccus > Paracoccus haeundaensis. The sequence goes on along the minus strand of NZ_VDDC01000002.1, from coordinate 31,484 downwards.
GCCGTTGGTGTTGGTCATGGTCTGCACGCTGATCGGGGCATCGCCACCGACGGGGACCTTGCCCACCATGATCTGGCGCGACTTGCGGCGCTCGATGTTGCGCCAGGGACGGATCGGGTTCAGCGACATGGCAAGCCTCCGGGGGTTCGCCCCTCAGATAAGCCATGCAGGCCGCAACGACAACCGCCCCCTCAGCGCTGCATCGCCGTCAGCACCGTTCCAAGACAGTCTCGGGGCAGCATCAGCAGCATCGGCCCCTGCACCCGCAGGCTGACCAGCCCCGTCGCCCGGTTCGAGGTGCCGACCCGCTGGCCCGGTGCGAAATCGATCCCGTCGATGGGCCATTCCAGGCCCTGGCTGCTGCCGCGCGCCGGTCCCATCGGGTACAGGGACACCCGCGTCCCGGGCATCAGCGGCAGGGTCAGGCGCGGCGGGCACAGCACGATCACGTCATCGCTGGCCAGCATGACGACGCGCGGGACGCCGGGCTGGACCATCACCGTCAGCGCGGCCAGCGTATGGTCCAAGCGCAGCCCCGCAAAACCAACCGCCATGACCAGCGGCGCGTCGATTCGTCCTAGGCATTTGGCGAAATCCGTGCTGTCCTGCTCCGCCACCTCCAGCACGCGGGCCGCCGGAACCGACCGCCGCGCCGGGTCCGAGATGCTGTCCAGGTCCCCGATCACCCAGTCCGGCGCGTGCCCCAGGGCCAGCGCCCGGTCCGCACCCCCATCCGCCGCAACCAGCAGGGGCGCGACAGACAGCGCCACCGACAGATCGGCGGGCGTCACCATGCCGCCGCCGATCACGGTGACCCCGCGCAGGTGGCGGACCGGTCGGGGCTGGTCCACCATTCCCGCCCTCAGCCCTTGCCGACGCCGCTGAAGACGCGCTTGAACGGCAGCGCCCACAGCACGCCAAGCGCGACGTAGATCAGCAGCTCGATCCAGATCGGCTGGCGTCCGAACCGCCCGTCCAGCCAGTTCATCAGCGACACCGCCGCGACGACATAGGCGGGCATGCCGATCACCAGGATCAGGATGGACAGCCGCTTGCGGGTCTTCAGTTCCATGTCGTCTGGCTCTTTCCTCGGTATCCCCGAACGCGCCCCAAGGGGGTCCGGGGGACAGGATGTCCCCCGGCACGTCGCGGGACGCAATCAGTCGGCGAAGGGATCGGTCACCAGGATCGTGTCGTCACGCTCCGGGCTGGTCGACAGCATCGCCACGGGGCACTGGATCAGCTCCTCGACGCGGCGCACGTACTTGATCGCGGCGGCCGGCAGGTCGGCCCAGCTGCGCGCCCCGGCGGTCGATTCGTGCCAGCCTTCCATCTCCTCGTAGATCGGGCGCACCTTGGCCTGCAGCGCGGCCGCCGTCGGCAGATAGTCATACGTCACGCCGTCGATCTCGTAGCCGGTGCAGATCTTCAGCGTGTCGAACCCGTCCAGCACGTCCAGCTTGGTCAGCGCGATCCCGTTCACGCCGCTGATCGCGCAGGTCTGGCGCACCAGCACCGCATCGAACCAGCCGCAGCGGCGCTTGCGGCCCGTGACGGTGCCGAACTCGTGGCCCCGCTCGCCAAGGCGCTGGCCGTCGGCGTCGTCCAGTTCCGACGGGAACGGACCTTCGCCCACGCGGGTGGTGTATGCCTTGACGATGCCAAGGACAAAGCCGATCGCGCCCGGCCCCACGCCCGTGCCACTTGCCGCCGCCCCCGAGGTCGTCGTGGACGAGGTCACATAGGGATAGGTGCCGAAATCGATGTCCAGCAGCGATCCCTGCGCGCCCTCGAACAGGATCCGTTTTCCGGCCTTGCGGGCGTCGCCCATGATCTTCCAGACGGGCTGGGCATAGGGCAGCAGCTTGGGCGCCACCTCCATCAGCTTGGCCTTCAGCTCGGCGCGGTCGATAGGCGTGGCGCCAAGACCCGCGCGCAGCGCGTCGTGGTGGGCCAGCAGGCGGTCCAGGCGGCTGTCCAGCGTCTCCTCGTCGGCCAGGTCGGCGACGCGGATCGTGCGGCGGCCGACCTTGTCCTCATAGGCGGGGCCGATGCCGCGGCCGGTCGTGCCGATCTTGGCCTTGCCGGCGGCCTCCTCGCGCAGCTTGTCCAGGTCCTGGTGCAACGGCAGGATCAGCGGCGTGTTCTCTGCGATCATCAGGTTCTCGGTCGAGATGGCGACGCCCTGCCCCGCCAGCTTGTCGATCTCCGAGAAAAGCGCCCAAGGGTCCAGCACGACACCGTTGCCGATCACGGCCAGCTTGTTCTCGCGCACGATCCCCGAGGGCAGCAGCGACAGCTTAAAGACCTTCTCGCCGATGACCAGCGTGTGGCCGGCATTGTGACCGCCCTGAAAGCGCGCGATGACATCGGCGCGTTCCGAAAGCCAGTCGACGATCTTGCCCTTGCCCTCGTCGCCCCACTGGGCTCCGACAACCACAACATTGGCCATGAGCGATCCTTTTCGTTGTCCGAAGTTCTTTTCAGCCCGGCATTAGCGCATCGGGCACGGCGGGGAAAGCCGCTTTGTCGGGACCCTGCCGGAAGGCGGCAACCGCGGGCGCTTCGCCCCCCGGACCCCCCGGAGGGTATTTGGTCAAAGAAGAAGCGGGCGGTCTCAGTAATGCGGTGGGCGCTGGTCGGCCAGCGCGACGCTGCCCGCCGCATCTGCCTGACGCTCGGCCTCGGCCAGCAGCAGTTGATCCAGGCGCCGGGTGACGCGGGCAAGGTCGCGGTCCTGTCGGGCGATGACCTCGGACAGCTCGTCCGTCAGCCGCGTCAGATGGGCCAAGGCCTCCTCCAGCTGATGCAGGCGGTCCTGCTGCTTGTCCATGTCGTCACCTTCCGTTACAGCGGCGCCTGAATATGGGCCCGAAAAGGCGACTGATACCATGGCAAAAGACAAGAATCAGCCCCGTCCCAAGGCCGAGACGCCCAAGGGGTTCCGCGACTATTTCGGGCAGGACGTGACCGAACGGCGCGACATGCTGGACCGCATCGCGCAGGTCTATCACCGCCATGGCTTCGATCCGCTGGAGACGAGCGCCGTCGAGACGGTCGAGGCCTTGGGCAAGTTCCTGCCCGACGTGGATCGGCCCAATGCCGGCGTCTTTGCCTGGCAGGAGGAGGCGGTGCCCGGCGGCGGCACGGCGGGCGACTGGCTGGCGCTGCGCTATGACCTGACGGCGCCCTTGGCGCGCGTCGCGGCGCAGTACCGCAACGACCTGCCCAGCCCGTACCGCCGCTTTGCGATGGGACCCGTCTGGCGCAACGAGAAACCGGGGCCGGGTCGGTTCCGCCAATTCTATCAGTGCGATGCCGACACGGTCGGGTCGGCCTCGGTGGCGGCGGATGCCGAGATCTGCGGCATGCTGGCCGATGCGCTGGAGGCCGTGGGCATCGACCGCGGCGATTATCTGGTGCGGATCAACAACCGCAAGGTTCTGAACGGCGTCCTGGAGGCGGCCCAGGTCCGCGAGGATCAGGCCGAGGATGTGCTGCGCCAGATCGACAAGTTCGACAAGGTCGGTCGCGAGGGCGTGCTGGCCCTGCTGACCACGGGCCGCCTGGACGACAGCGGCGCGCGCATCGATGGCGTGGGCCTGTCCGAGGCGCAGGCGGGGCCGGTGCTGGCCTTCCTGGAGGCCAAGGGCGCGGACAACGCCGCGACGCTGGACAACCTGTCGGCCGCCGTCGGCGGATCGGCCATCGGCGCCGAGGGCGTGGACGAGCTGCGCCAGATCGCCGCGATGCTGGCCGCGATGGGCGTGGCCGAGGATCGCGCCGTGATCGATCCGGCCGTGGTCCGGGGCCTTGGCTATTACACCGGTCCTGTCTTCGAGGCCGAACTGACCTTCGAGATTCTTGACGAAAAGGGCCGCAAGCGGCAGTTCGGATCGGTCGCGGGCGGAGGCCGCTATGACGGGCTGGTGGAGCGTTTCACCGGGCAGAAGGTCCCGGCCACCGGGGTCAGCATCGGCGTAGACCGTCTGCTGGCCGCTTTGCGCGCCAAGGGTCTGGCCGGGGCCCAGGTCGCCGGTCCCGTGGTCGTGACCGTGATGGACCGCGACCGGATGTCGGATTACCAGGCCATGGCCGCCGACCTGCGCGCCGCCGGCATCCGTGCCGAGGTCTATCTGGGCAACCCCAAGAACTTTGGCAACCAGCTGAAATACGCGGACAAACGCGGCGCACCCGTCGCGATCATCCAGGGCGGGGATGAGGCGGAACGCGGCGTGGTACAGGTCAAGGACCTGATCTTGGGCGCGAAGATCGCCGCAGAAGCCTCTGTCGAGGAATGGAAATCCCAGCCCGCCCAGACCGAGGTCGCGCGCGCCGACCTGGTCGCCGAAGTCCGCAGGATCATCGGATGATCCCGAAGCAGGCCAAGCAGGCGGTCGGACAGCGGCTGCTGTCGCGGTTCCGCGACGCCGGTGCGACCGAGATCGCGCCCGACATCCTGCTGCCCGCGGGCGACCTTCTGGACCTGTACGGAGAGGACATCCGCGCCCGCGCCTATGTCACCCAGGACCCGATCCGTGGAGAGATGATGCTGCGCCCCGACTTCACCGTGCCGGTGGTCCAGGCGCATATGCAGAACGGCGCCGATCCGGCCCGCTACTGCTATCTAGGAGAGGTGTTCCGCAAGCAGGACACGGGCGACACCCGCCCCGCCACGCCGCGCGACCACGAATACCTGCAATGTGGGTTTGAGCTGTTCACCCGCGACCCCCAGGCCGATGCAGAGGTCTTTGCGCTGTTCCACGACGCGCTGGCGCCCCTGGGCCTGCAGGCGCGCATGGGCGACATGGGCCTGCTGCTGGATGCGGTGCGCGGCCTGCCCCTGACCAAGGCGCGTTCGGTGGCGCTGCTGCACCACATCTGGCGGCCGGGCCGCTTTGCGCGCCTGCTGGCGCGGTTCTCGGCCCCGTCGATCGCGCGGGAGTTTCCCGACGTCACCACGTCCTGGGCCGGGATGCGGACCGAGGACGAGATGATCCGCCGCATCGCCCGCCTGCAGTCGGACGTGGCGGTGCCGCCCCTAGCCCCGGTCTGGACCGACCGGCTGGAGCGTCTGTTCGCCCTGCGCGCCCCGGCGCCGCAGGCGCTGTCGACGCTGGCCGACCTGGCCCGCGACATGCCCGCCATCGCGCCGGCGGTGGCCCGCATCCGCGACCGCCTGGAAGCCATCGCCGCTCGCGGCATCGACCTGCAGACGGTGATCTTTGACGCCAGCCACGGGCGCACCACGATGGAATATTACGACGGCTTCACCTTCACGTTCCAGGCCGACCGCGTCGGATGGCCGCCGGTCGCATCGGGCGGGCGCTATGACGCACTGACCCGCGTGCTTGGCCGCGGCCGCGAGATCCCCGCCGTGGGTGGCATCATCCGCCCCGGCCTTGTTGCCGAACTGGAGGCGCAGGCATGATCCGTCTTGGCGTGCCGTCCAAGGGGCGGCTGATGGAACAGACCTTCGACTGGTTCGCCGACCGCGGCGTGCGTCTGTCGCGGGCCGGGTCCGACCGCGAATATGCGGGCCGGGTCGAGGGAGTCGAGGGCGTGTCGCTGGTCCTGTTGTCGGCCGGAGAGATTCCGCGCGAACTGGCCGCCGGCCGGATCGAACTGGGTGTGACAGGCACCGACCTGGTGCGCGAAAAGCTGGCCGGATGGTCAAGTGACCTGGTCGAGGTCGCGCCGATGGGGTTTGGACATGCCGACCTGATCCTGGCCGTGCCGGATTGCTGGCGCGACTGCACGGACCTGGACGATTTCGCCGCCATCGCGCGCGATTTCCGGGCCGAGCATGGATTCCGTTTGCGCATCGCCACGAAATATCACCGCCTGGTCCGCGCCTGGCTGTCCGCCCACGAGGTCGCGGATTACCAACTGGTCGACAGCCAGGGCGCGACCGAGGGCACGGTCGCCAACCTGACCGCCGAAGCGATCGCCGACATCACCTCGTCGGGCGAGACGCTGCGCGCCAACAACCTGCGCATCCTGGACGAGGCGCCGATCCTGCGGTCGCAGGCGACGCTGTTCGCCAGCCGCGCGGCGATGGGCCCGACAATGGACGCGCTGATCGCCCGGTTGGTGCCGCCGCAGGCAGACCGGTCAGCCTAACCCCGCAGAATCCGCGTCAAAGCCACGGTAGCAGCACCGCGACCGAGATCGCCGCGATCAGCACCCCTGCGCCCAGTTGCAGCGTTCCGGGCAGCCAGCGCGCGGCACCCGCCCAAGCACCATGCTCGTGCAACAGGGCAAAGCTGCCGCGCCGCGCCCAGACCGCCAGGCCGGCGACCGCGACCGTCACCACCGCGGTGCCCAGGCCCATCGCCAGCGTCCCCACGATGCCCATCCCGAAGATGCCCATCCGCCAGGTCAGGATCAGCAGGAACAGCGCTCCGGTGCAGGGTCGCAGCGCGATGCCCGCCACGACCAGCACCCCGTCGCGCAGCGACCGCGTCTGTGCCACCTGCTGCGGCGTGGGGCCATGCGCATGGCCACAGCCGCAGGCGTCGCCGTGGTGGTGATGGTGGTGGCGATCCGCCCGCGCCTGCGCGCGCAGCATCGACAGGCCGCGCCATGCCAGCCACAGGCCGACCGACGCGACCAGGACCGTGCTGGCCTGCACCATCGCGACCTCCGACAGGTCGGTCAGGGTCTGGCGTCCCAGGTCCAGGATGGTGATGCCGCCCCAGACTAGGGCTATGGCCGTGCCTGCCTGCGCCAGCGACGATGCGACCGACAGTCCGGCCAGCCGCGCCAACGGCACCTGGGCGCCGAACCCATAGCTGCCGATGATCACCTTGCCATGCCCCGGCCCGACCGCATGGGCGACGCCATAGGCAAAACACAGCGCCAGCAGCGATGCGACCGCCCCCGGCTGGCCCGACCGCAGCGCCCGCAAGGCCCCGGCCATCGCGTTCTGGACGGCCCGCTGCTGGTCGGTGGCCCACCGCTCGATCCCGGACAGACCGCCGCCAAGCCACAGCGCCACCAGCGTCAGGGCGACAACCAGCCCCGTCAGGGCGACGGCGCGCCTCATGACCCTGGGCCGCAGCGGACCTGCACCGAATCCGCGCCGGTGGCGCCGATGTCCACGGTGATCAGGTCCGCCTCCTCGGCGCTTTGGCCGTCGCCCAAGGCCTCGCCCACCGCCCGGGCATAGGCATCGGCGGCGGCATAGGGATCGCCCATGCGCAGATCGACAGCGCAATCGTCCCGCGCGATGGCCGGGGGTTCGGGGATGCTGAACTGGACATAGTATTCGGGGTCATAGACCTGGATCGTCAGCGGCCGGTCCCCGTCCAGCGGCTCGGCTAGCGGGCGCACATGGGCCGAGATCACCCGCCCGTCCTCATAGCGCGCGGCGAAATCCTGCGGGCCGTTCAGCGCCAGCCTGCGGCCGTCCGCATCCAGAAACAGCCGCCCGTCAAAGCCCGGCTCCCAGTCCGCGTCGAAGCCCTGCAGGGCCGCCTGTTCGTCGGTGGTCAGGACGCCGTCGCCATCGGGGTCCAGGCCCAGATCCTCAATGATCAGCAGGGAATAGAATTCGTCATAGGCCCATTCGACCCCCACATGGGTCAGCGCCCCCGCCGCGTCGTGACGCAAGGACAGGCCCGCGTCGATGAACACATGCGGATGGGCCGACGCGCAAAGCGGCGCGACGATCAGCAGGGCGGACAGGCAGGACACGCGCGGCGACATCGGCAGGACACCTTGGCAAGGACGGCGGTTCCAGTTACCCGCGTGCGGCGCGGCTTGCAAATCACCGCTTTGCCAGCCCGGCGGAAAACCACGCGGGCGCCGCAACCCCGGGGCGGGTTCGGACGTGTCTGGATGCAGAGGAACAGGGGACGGCATGAAACGACGGGCATTCACGATGGCGGGGCTGGCCTTGGCGCTGACCGGTTGCGGGCGGATCGTCGATGCCCGCGCCACCGCGCGAGAAACCGCGTTCGAGGCCGAATTCCCTCCCACCGGGCAACTGATCCAGGTGCAGGGCCGCACCGTGCATGTCGACATCCGCGGCAGCGGTCCCGACCTGATCCTGCTGCACGGGGCCAGCGGGAACAGCCGCGATTTCACCTTTTCCCTGGCCGACCGCCTGGCGACCCGGTACCGCGTCCTGGCCTTCGACAGGCCGGGGCTGGGCTGGACGGACGCGATCGGCGCCCAGACCGACAACCCCATCGCCCAGGCCGAACTGCTGCGCGCCGCCGCCGACCAGTTGGGCGTGCGCCGACCCGTGGTGCTGGGCCACAGCTATGGTGGCGCGGTTGCGATGGCCTGGGGCCTGCGCGCACCGGGCGACACGGCGGCGCTGGTGATCGTGTCCGGGGCGACGATGCCTTGGCCCGGCACGCTGACCGGATGGTACGCATTCCTGGAGACGCCCCTGGGCGACCGTGTCGGGCCACCGCTGCTGACCGCCCTGGCGCCGGTGTCCCTGGGCAACCGGATCATGGCGGGCATCTTCGCGCCCCAGCCCGTACCCCCGGGATATGCCGACTATATCGGCGTGGGGCTGGCCGCACGACGCGGCAACTATCGTGCGAATGCGTCGCAGATCAACGGGTTGCGCGCCTATCTTCGCGTCATGGCGCCGCAGTATCCGCGCCTGACGATGCCGGTCGAGGTCATCCATGGCGGTCAAGACAGCATCGTGCCCGCCGAGATCCACGCCCTGCCCCTGGCAGAGGCGCTGCCCAACGCCGCGCTGACGATCCTGCCCGATCAGGGCCACATGCCCCAGCATGGCGATCCGCAGGCGATCATCGCAGCCGTCGACCGCGCCAGCGTCCGCGCGGGCCTCCGCTGACGGGGCTTGCAGCGCCCGCGCCCGCGTCCCAAGGTGGCCGCCAAACCAAACCGGGGGCCATCATGCTGACCATCCACGGCGTCACCCGCTCGCGTGCATCGCGTGTCGTGTGGCTTTGTCACGAACTGGACCTGCCCTTCCGGCAGGTGCCCGTCATCCAGGCCTATCGCATCGGCAATGCCGACGCGCCCGATGCACCGCCCAACACCCGCAGCCCCGATTTCCTGGCCCTGTCCCCCGCAGGCGCCATCCCGGTGATTGAGGACGAAGGGCTGGTCCTGTCCGAATCGCTGGCGATCACGCTGCATCTGGCGCGCAAGCATGGCGGCCCCGCAGGCCCGCAGGATTACGCCGAAGACGCGCTGATGACCCAGTGGTCGATCTATGGCGCAACGGCGATCGAGCCCGACGCACTGACCATCCTGATGCTGCACAACCGCGGCACGCTGCAATCGGCCGATGACGTGGGGATCGTGGCGGACGCGGCCGAACGGCTGGTCCGGCCGCTGAAGGTGCTGGAGGACCATCTGGCAACGCATGCCTATCTGGTGGGCGGCCGTTTCACCGTGGCCGACCTGAACCTGGCCGAGATCGTCCGCTATGCCCAGGGGCACGGCGCGCTGATGGAGGGGTTTCCCGCGATCCGCGCCTGGCTGTCGGCCTGCCAGGACCGCCCGGCGTTCCAGGCGATGTGGGCCGCCCGCATGGCGGAGCCGGAATAGGCGCAATCTTTTGGGGCGGGCTGCGCAGGGGACACAACCCCTTGCCGCCCGCCCCCGCGCCATGAGATAAGCGCCGCGATCCAAATCAGTGAGCGACCCCATGGCCGACGACCTTCTCTCCGGCAACGCCGCCAGCGACGCCTATTCCGCATCCTCGATCGAGGTGCTGGAGGGGCTGGAGCCGGTGCGCAAGCGTCCCGGCATGTATATCGGCGGCACCGACGAACGCGCGCTGCATCACCTGGTCGCGGAAATCCTGGACAACTCGATGGACGAGGCCGTGGCAGGCCACGCCACGCGCATCGAGGTCGAGCTGCTGGCAGATTTCAGCGTCATCGTGCGCGACAACGGCCGCGGCATTCCCATCGATCCGCACCCCAAGTTCCCCGGCAAGTCCGCGCTGGAAGTGATCCTGTGCACGCTGCATGCGGGGGGCAAGTTCTCGGGCGACACCTATCAGACCTCGGGTGGTCTGCACGGCGTGGGTGCGTCGGTCGTGAACGCGCTGTCCGACCTGATGGTCGTGCAGGTCGCGCGCAACAAGGAGCTGTTCGAGCAGCGCTTTTCCCGCGGCATCCCGCAGGGACCGGTCGCCAAGATCGGGGCGGCCCCGAACCGGCGCGGCACCACCGTGACCTTCCATGCCGACGAGGAGATCTTCGGCCATCACCGCTTCAAGCCCGCGCGGCTGATGAAGATGGTGAAATCCAAGGCCTACCTGTTCAGCGGCGTCGAGATCCGCTGGAAGACCGAGATCGACGACGGAGAGACCCCGCGCGAGGCCACGTTCCATTTCCCCGGCGGCCTGGCCGATTACCTGACCGAGACCCTGACCGGGACCAGCACCTATGCCGACCGCCCGTTTTCCGGCAGCATCGACTTCAACGCCAAGTTCGGCGTACCGGGCAAGGTGGACTGGGCGATCAACTGGACGCCCGCGCGCGACGGCTTCATCCAGTCCTATTGCAACACCGTCCCCACCCCCGAGGGCGGCACCCACGAGATGGGCTTCTGGGCTGCGATCCTGAAGGGCATCCGCAGCTATGGCGAACGCGTCAGCAACAAGAAGGCGGCCCAGATCACGCGTGAGGATCTGATCATCGGCGGTTGCGCGCTGGTCAGCTGCTTCATCCGTGAACCGGAATTCGTGGGCCAGACCAAGGACCGCTTGGCCACGACCGAGGCTGCGCGCCTGGTCGAGGGCGCGGTGCGCGACCATTTCGACACCTGGTTGGCGTCGGACACCAAATCCGCGGGCGCGATCCTGGATTTCCTGGTGCTACGCGCCGAGGAGCGTCTGCGTCGCCGCCAGGAAAAGGAGACCGCGCGCAAGACGGCCACGAAAAAGCTGCGCCTGCCCGGCAAGCTGGTCGATTGCAGTGCCACCAACCGCGACGGGACGGAACTGTTCATCGTCGAGGGCGACAGCGCCGGCGGTTCCGCCAAGATGGCCCGCGACCGCACCAAGCAGGCCCTGCTGCCCCTGCGCGGCAAGATCCTGAACGTGCTGGGCGCGGCATCGTCCAAGATGGGTGCCAACCAGGAGATCAACGATCTGTGCCAGGCGCTTGGCGTCAACATGGGCACGCGTTTCAACGTCGACGACCTGCGCTACGACAAGGTCATCATCATGACCGACGCCGATGTCGACGGCGCGCATATCGCATCGCTGCTGATGACGTTCTTCTTCACGCAGATGCGGCCGATGATCGACAAGGGGCACCTGTATCTGGCCTGCCCGCCGCTGTACCGCCTGACCCAGGGCGCGCACCGCCTGTACGTGGCCGACGACGCCGAAAAGGATCGGATGATGGCCAAGGGCCTGGGCGGCCGTGGCAAGATCGACGTCCAGCGCTTCAAGGGTCTGGGAGAAATGGACGCCAAGGACCTCAAGGACACGACCATGAACCCCGCCACCCGCAAGCTGATCCGCGTCAGCATCGACGACGACGAAGGCGGCGAGACCGGCGATCTGGTCGAACGCCTGATGGGCAAGAAGCCAGAGCTGCGGTTCGAATACATCCAGGAAAACGCCCGCTTCGTCGAGGAACTGGACGTGTGATCCCCACGATCGGCCTGTATGTCACGGCCGCCATGGCCGAGATCGCGGGCTGTTTCGCCTTCTGGGCCTGGCTTCGGTTGGATCGGTCGGCGCTGTGGCTGGTGCCGGGCGTGGTCGCGCTGGCGCTGTTCGCTTGGGCGTTGACGCGTGTTCAGGTCGATTTCGCGGGGCGCGCTTATGCGGCCTATGGCGGCATCTATATAGCCACGTCGCTGGCATGGCTGTGGCTGGTCGAGGGTCAGACCCCCGGCAGGCTGGACCTGCTGGGGGCCGGGCTGTGCATCGTCGGGGCCGCGGTGATCCTGGCGGGCGCCCGCCCGTAGGCCGTCGGGCCTAGACCCACTTGGCCAGCGGTGGCAGGCTCATCAGGACGGCGTCGGCGTTGTGGCCGGTTTCCAGCCCGAATTTCGTGCCGCGGTCATAGACCAGGTTGTATTCCGCATAGAGACCCCGGTGGATCAGCTGCGTGTCGCGGTCGGTATCGTCGAACGCCTGCGTCATCCGCGCCTCTGCCAGCGGCAGGAACGCCGGCAGGAACGCCGCGCCCACGTCACGGGTGAAGGCGAAATCCGCCTCCCAGTCCCCGGTGTTCAGGTCGTCGTAGAAGATGCCGCCGACGCCCCGCGCCCGCCCGCGATGGGGAATGAAGAAATACTCGTCCGCCCAGGCCTTGAAGCGGTCATAGTATTCCGCCCCGTGCGGCAGGCAGGCATCGCGCAGCGTGTTGTGGAAATGCGCGGTGTCATCGGCGTATTCGATGCAGGGGTTCAGGTCTGACCCGCCGCCGAACCACCATGCCCGCGGGGTCCAGAACATGCGCGTGTTCATGTGCACGGCCGGCGCGTGCGGGTTCCGCATATGCGCGACCAGGCTGATGCCCGATGCCCAGAACCGCGGATCATCCTCCATGCCCGGCACGCCGCGGGCGGCCATCGCGGCTTGGGCGCGGGGGGCCAGGGTGCCATGCACCTCGGACCAGTTCACGCCGACCTTCTCAAAGGCGCGGCCGCCGCGCATCACCGACATGATGCCGCCGCCGCCGTTGTCGGCGCGTTCCGTGGGCGTCACTTCGAACCGGCCCGCGGGGGCGTCGCCCGGCGCGCGGTCCTCCAGCGCCTCGAAGGCGGCGGTGATGCGGTCGCGCAGCTCGCGGAACCAAAGCGCGGCGCGGTGGCGTTGTTCATCCATGGCGGGCCTCATTCGTGATTTGCCAGCCCCAGGCATCGCGACTAGCATTGCCTGCGTCCATAAAGAGAGCCGCCATGCGCCGCAACACCGCCCTTGCCCTTTGCCTTGCACCGGTCCTGGCCCTTGCCGCCTGCGGCACGCCGCAGGAACGCTGCATCAGCCGCAACACCAGCGAATACCGCACCGTCAGCAGCCTGCTGGCCGAGGTCGAGGGCAATCTGTCGCGGGGCTATGCCTGGGACGAACGCCAGGTCGTGCGGACGCGGTTCGCGCAATGCGAACGCGTGATCCGCGACCACGAGGGCAAGGCGCAGATCAGCACCTATGGCTGCTGGCGCGATTATGTCGATGTGGAACGGTTCCGCGTGCCCATCGACCCCGCGGCCGAGACGCGCAAGCGCGACGGCCTGGTAGAGCGTCAGGCGGCTCTGACGCGCGGTGCGAATGCCGCCGTGGCCGCCTGCCGCGCCGCCTATCCCGAGGAAACCTAGAGCACCTGTGACGTCACCGGGTCGGCCAGGCTGCGTCCGCCGTCGACGGTGACGATCTGGCCGGTGACAAAGCGCGCGCCGTCGCTGACCAGGTAATGCACCGTCTCGGCCAGTTCTTCGGCCGGGGCGATGCGGCCCAGGGGTGTGCCAGCGATGATCTGTGCCCGCTGGTCAGGATTGTCCTTCAGCGCGCATTGCAGCTCGTGCGACATGACGCTGCTGAAGCTGACGCCGTTCACGCGGATGCGGTGCGGCGCCAAGGCCAGCGCCAGCCCGCGCGTGGCCTGTTCCTGCGCCGCACAGGCGATGGAATAGCCCAGCATCGACGGAATCGGCCGCCGCGCCGCCAGGGTCGAGATATTGACGATCGCCCCGGTCTGAGCGCTTGGCCCTTCGCCTTCGGCCTGACGGATCATGCGCTTTGCGACCATCTGCGACAGACGCAGGCTGGCCAGCATGTTCTGGCGCAGCATCTCCTCCAGCGCGTCCATGTCGGTGTCCAGCGGATCGCTGCCCCGAACGAAGCGATGGGCGTTCACCAGGATGTCGACGCGGTCGAACGCATCCAGCGTGGCCGACAGCAGGTTCGCCATCGCCAGCTTTTCCGACATGTTCCCGACGAAATGGCGCACCTGGCTTTCGTCGTCGGCATAATCCGACACTGCCGACTGCAGCGCCTGTTCGTCGCCATCCGCGAACATGACCGATGCGCCGCGTTCGGCCAGGTGCCGCGCGATGGCCAGGCCCACGCCGCGCCCCGCCCCGGTGACGATGGCCGTCTTGCCCTGGATCGACAGCGTCACCGCCGTGCCCCCCGGGCCCGGACCGTGGCGGTACCCTTGCCCGCCGCGGTCGCCTCGATCACCTTGAAGCGCGTGTCGCCCGCGATCTCATGGACCTGGCCGAAATGCTGCGCCAAGACCGATTCGTAGGGCAGATGCCGGTTGGCGACCATCCACAGCCGACCCGCGCCGGTCAGGATGCGCGCCGCGGTAGCGATGAAGTCGGCCCCAAGCCGGGGGTCGGCCTGTCGGCCCTCGTGGAACGGGGGGTTCATGATGACGCCGTTGACCGGCTCCCGCAGGGTGAAATTGCGCGCGTCCGCCCAGTGGAACTGTGCCCGCGGATCGGTGACGTTGCGCTTGGCCGAGGTCAGGGCGGCGTGGTCGGCCTCGACCAGGTGCAGCTCGGCGATGCCCGGTCGGGCCAGCGCCTGCGCGGACAGCCAGCCCCATCCCGCGCCCAGGTCGACCACGCGAGTGGGCATCTTGGGCGGCAGGTTGTCGGCCAGCATCCGCGACCCCGGGTCGATCCCGTCGGCCGAGAAGACGCCCGGAAGGGTCACGAAACCCGGCTCGACCTGACGCTCGGTCGCGGTCCAGTCGGCGGGCAGGCCTGCTTCGGGCAGTGTCACCTGAAAGATCTTGCCATGAGCCTTGCTGATGACATCGCGCACCTCGGCATGGCCGCGCAGTTCCTTCAGCAGGGAATCGACGCCGTCGGTCTTCTGCCCATCGACCCAAAGGGCCGCGCCAGGCGCCAGATGCGCCGCGGCCAGCGCAAGGCGCGCGCGTGCGGCGGCCTTGGCGCGCGGCAGGCGGACGACGGCCGCGTCGAAACGGCCCTCCGGCTCCGTCCGGACATCGAATCCGCGGGCGGTCAGTCCGTCATGGTCGGGAAAGTTCCCCTGGACGATGGTCAGCTGTGCGGGGTCGAGGGGGGACAGGTCATCGGCGGCAGTGGCGCCGATGAACAGCACCCGGCCCCCGGGATGGCCGTCCGGAAAGGCCAGGTCCAGTCGTGATTGGGTCACGCGATTACTCTTTTTCCATGGTGCATTGCAGGGGATGCTGCTGGCGGCGGGCCAGCTCCATCACCTGGGCGACCTTCGTCTCGGCCACCTCGTGTGAAAAGACGCCGACGACGGCCAGACCGCGGCGGTGCACGGTCAACATGATCTCGATCGCCTGGGCATGGGTCATGTGGAACAGCCGCTCCAGCACGTGGACGACGAACTCCATTGGGGTGAAGTCGTCGTTCAGCAACAGGACCTTGTACATCGGCGGTCGCTGCGATTTCGCGCGTGGCTTGACTGCCAGATCGGATTGGTCGTCGGGATTGTCGGGTGCGGTCATCCAGTGCGTCATCGGGCTGCGGTCGTTCCTGAATGCTGAGGCGAGGGGGTGGGCGCTGTCGCCATCCCCGGAAATATAGCGCAATCGCGCCCGGATGAAAGCCCCCCGCGCGGATGCGCCGCGATCCGGGTCCGGACGGCGTCGCCTACAGTGCAGACAAAATTAGCGTGATTGCCCGGTTTCAAGGTGAAAAGAGCCGTGCTATTATAGGTTGATTAACGACGGACGTGCGACAAACGACGCGCCCGCTTGAGGCAGAGAGACAGCGACAGTGACCCGATTTACCCATGCCTTCCGGCTGCTTTGTCATGCCGTCCTGGCCGTTGCCCTGTTGGGGCTTCCGGCTGCCGCGGCACCTTTCGCGGCCTATGTGATGGACGCCCGGACCGGGCAGCCCATCTATCGCCAGAATTCGGATACGCGACTGCATCCTGCCTCGCTGACCAAGATGATGACGCTCTACATGGCGTTCTCGGCAATCGAACGCGGTCAGGTGCGGCTGGATTCGAAATTCACCGTGTCCTCCAAGGCCGCGAACGAGCCCCCCTCCAAGCTTGGCCTGCGCGCCGGTCAGCAGATCGAGCTGCGCTATCTTCTGCGCGCGGCCGCGATCAAGTCGGCCAACGATGCCGCGACCACCATCGGCGAGGGGCTGGCAGGCTCCGAACAGGCCTTCACCCAGCAGATGACCCAGATGGCGCGGGCGCTCGGCATGAACAACAGCCAGTTCCGCAACGCCCATGGCCTGACGACCGAGGGGCATTATTCGACCGCTCATGACATGAGCGTTCTGGGACGCCACCTGTTCTACGACTTCCCCCAGTACTACAACCTGTTCTCGCGCCGGTCGGCCGATGCGGGCATCGCGCAGGTCGCGTCGACGAACCGCCGCTTCCTGGATGCCTATGCCGGTGCCGACGGGATCAAGACGGGGTATACGCGGGCTGCGGGCTTCAACCTGACGGCCTCGGCACAGCGCGGCAACCGTCGCCTGATCGCCACCGTCTTCGGCGGCACGTCCACGGCGCATCGCAACCAGGTGATGACCGAACTGCTGGACAGCAGTTTCACCCGCATCCCCGACCGCGTGCGCGAGGTCCGTCCGCAGCCGCCGCGCCTGCTGGTGCAGGCCACGACGCGCCGCGCGCAGGTCGCCGCCAGCCCTGCCGCGACCCAGGCAGAGCCGCAGCGCCTGGTGCTGCAGGCATCGCCGCCCCCCGCGACCCGCCCTGCCGCCGCCGCGTCGACCCTTGTCGCCGCAGCGCCCAAGGTCGACCTGACCGAGGCGTTGCGCCTTGCCGGCGCGACCGCGGCGCCCGCCGCACCGCCGGGCGTCGCCTTGGCCAGCAGCCAGCGTCCGCGCGCCCGCCCCGGATCAGCAGCCCCCGCGGCCGACGCGATCCAGCAGGCACTTGCCACCGCCGTCGCATCGGACGACGCGCCGGCGCAGCAGGCCAGCCTTGCGGCCCCCGTGCTGGCCGGATCGGCGCGCCCTGCACCCTCGCCCCGGCGCACGGCCAGCATCGCCGCCGTCGCCCAGCCCGAGCCTGCAGCCGCGCCCGCCCCGGAACCGCAGATGCAGGCGGCCCCCGGCACCCTGTCGCTGGACAGTTCCAGGGCGCCCAAGCCGCGGTCCGAAACCGTGATCCTGGCCGCAATGGGCGAAGGCGACCTGAGCGCACCCGAGGCACTGGAGGTCGTGCGCCGTCCCACCGACAGCGGCCGCAACTGGGGCGTCAGCCTGGGCCGCTACACCTCTCAGGCCGAGGCTGACCGTCTGCTGCTGCGCCTGGCACTGCAGGACGGCAACCTGTTCGGCGCGGCGCGCCGGCACGTCGCCAACACCAATCGCGGGTTCGAGCCGCAGTTCGGAAACCTCTCCAAGGGCCATGCCGAACTGGCCTGCGAACGGATGCAAAGCCGGTCGCAGCCCTGCCAGGTCATCGCCAACTGACGATCCGTTCAGACTGACTTGACGCCCCCGCCCGAAAAGGCGGGGGCTTTTTCATATGCGGATGCGACAACCTGCCCGCTATGCCGGCACGTCGCTTGCTCTATGTTATTTTCAGTAATTTCTGAAATGACGGGAACAAGCGAATGTCAGTATCGGCCTTGCGGCAGGAATTCATCCTGCATTTCGGTGAAATGGGATCGCGGTGGGGCATCAACCGCACCGTCGGTCAGGTCTATGCCCTGCTGTTCCTGGCGGACGAGCCGCTGTGTGCGGACGACATCGTCGCCGCCTTGGGCTTCTCCCGTTCGAACGTGTCGATGGCGCTCAAGGAGCTGCAAAGCTGGAATCTGGTGCGCCTGCGCCATCAGCAGGACGACCGGCGCGAATTCTTCACCACGCCCGACGACCTGTGGGAGATCGTGCGCACGCTGGTCAACGAACGGCGCAAGCGCGAGATCGACCCGACGCTGACCAAGCTGCGCGAACTGTCGATGGCCGAACCTGACCCGTCTGACCGCGCAGCCCACGCCCGCATCGCCGAACTGCGCCAGCTGATCGAACAGATGACGCGGTTCCACGATGACCTTGCCCGGTTCGAGACCGAGCGCCTGGTCGCGCTGATGAACATGGGCGCCCGTCTTGGCCGCCTTGTCGACGGCGCGGGCAAGCTGATCCCGATCCGCCGCAGCAAACCTCAATCGAAAGGCTGAACCCATGGACCCGCTGATTCTGTCGCGGATTCAATTTGCCGCGAACATCTCGTTCCACATCCTGTTCCCGACCATCACGATCGCGCTTGGCTGGGTGCTGCTGTTCTTCAAGCTGCGCTTCAACCGCACGGGCGACGAAAAATGGATGGACGCCTATCGCTTCTGGGTGAAGGTGTTTGCCCTGTCCTTCGCGCTTGGCGTCGTGTCGGGCATCACCATGTCGTTCCAGTTCGGCACCAACTGGCCCGGTTTCATGGAAAGCGTCGGCAACATCGCCGGTCCGCTTCTGGCCTATGAGGTGCTGACCGCCTTCTTCCTCGAGGCCGCCTTCCTGGGCATCATGCTGTTCGGCTTTCGCCGCGTGCCGGGCTGGCTGCACACGACCGCGACCTTTCTGGTGGCGTTCGGCACCACCCTGTCGGCCTTCTGGATCCTGGTCCTGAACAGCTGGATGCACACGCCCGCGGGCTATGAGGTGATCGACGGCGTGGTCCACGCGACCGACTGGATGGCGATCATCTTCAACCCGTCGCTGCCTTACCGCCTGACGCACATGCTGCTGGCCTCGGGGCTGACGGTGGCCTTCCTCATCGCGGGCATCTCGGCGCTGCGCTGGATCTGGGGCGACCGGGGGACCGAGGTGCGAGCCACGCTGCGCTTTGGCGCGACGCTTGGCGCGGTGCTGATCCCGTTGCAGATCTATGCCGGCGACATGCACGGCCTGAACACGCTGGAACACCAGCCCGCCAAGGTCGCCGCGATGGAGGGCAACTGGGAGACGCAGGGCAACGTGCCGCTGGTCCTCTTCGCCCTGCCCGATCAGGAAGCGCGCGAGAACCGGATGGAGATCGCCATCCCCAACGTCGCATCTTTGATCCTGACGCACAGCCTGGACGGCGAGGTGCCGGGCCTGAACGATTTCGTGGCCGTCGACGGCACCCCCGAACACCCGCCCGTGGCCCCGGTCTTCTTCAGCTTCCGGATCATGGTGGGCATGGGCATGGCGATGCTGGCGCTGTCCTGGTCGGCCTTGTGGTTCATGCGCCGCGGCCGCGGGGTCGAAGGCCTGCCGCGCCCCTGGATCTATGCCTTTGCCGCGATGGGCTTCTCGGGCTGGATCGCCACGCTGGCGGGCTGGTACGTGACCGAGATCGGGCGTCAGCCCTGGCTGGTCACGGGCGTCCTGACCACCAAGGAGGCGGTCGGCCCGGTCACCGGCGGCATGGTCGCCTCCAGCCTGGTCGCCTACCTTCTGGTCTATGCGGTCCTGATGGCGGCCTATCTGGGCACGCTGACCTATCTGGCGCGCCGCGCCGCACGCCACGACCCGCTGACCCCCGACCTGCCCACCCCCGACGCGGGCGTGCGCGCCCTGCAACCTGCGGAGTAGATCATGCACCTCTTCGGTGATCCGTTCATCTGGCTGCCCTTCGTCTTCGCGATGCTGATGGGCATTTCCATCCTGGTCTATGTCGTCCTGGACGGCTTCGACCTGGGGGTGGGACTGCTGTTCCCCTTTGCCACCCCGTCCGAACGCGACCGCATGGTCGCCTCGATCGGTCCCTTCTGGGACGCGAACGAGACCTGGCTGGTCCTGGCCATCGGCCTGCTCTTGGTGGCCTTCCCGGTGGCGCACGGGGTGATCCTGACCGCGCTTTACCTGCCGGTGACGGTCATGCTGATCGGCCTGATCCTGCGCGGCGTCGCGTTCGAGTTCCGCGCCAAGGCCCCGACCCGTCACCGCGCCGCGTGGAACCGGGCGTTCTTCGCGGGCAGCCTGGCCTCGACCCTGGCGCAGGGGTTCATGCTGGGCCTCTATGTCACCGGGCTGCAGCTCAGCTGGACCAACATCGCGTTTGCGCTGCTGACGGCGGTGTTCCTGACGGTGGGGTTCAGCGTCATCGGTGCGACCTGGCTGATCGGCAAGGCCGAGGGCGTCCTGCAGGCCAAGGCGATCCTGTGGGCACGGCGCGGCATCTGGGGGCTGGTGGCGGGCATCACCGCGATCTCGGCCGCATCGCCCCTGGTCAGTGCCCGCATCTGGGACAAGTGGTTCAGCTGGCCCGAATTCGCGATCCTGGCCCCCCTGCCGATCCTGTCGGTGGTGCTGATCGCGACCCTGTGGCGGGTGCTGCACGTGCTGCCGATGGAGAACGATCGCATGGCCTGGACGCCCTTCGCCCTGACCACGGCGCTGTTCGTCCTGGCCTTCGGGGGGCTGGCCTACAGCTTCTACCCCTATGTCGTCCCCGAACAGATGACGATCTATCAGGCCGCCGCCGCGCCCGAGGCGCTGATCATCATCCTGGTGGGCGCGCTGATCGTCCTGCCGGTCATCATCGCCTATTCGGTGCTGGCCTACACGGTCTTCCGCGGCAAGGCGACCGAACTGACCTATTCCTGAACGAACAAGGCGGGCCGCCTGGCCCGCCTTTCCTCATCAGCCGCTGAACAGGAAGTGCAGGACGTCGCCGTCCTTGACCTCATACGTCTTGCCCTCGACGCGCAGCTTGCCCGCCTCACGTGCCCCGGCCTCGCCCTTGCCGGCGACATAGTCGTCATAGGCGATGGTTTCCGACCGGATGAAGCCCTTTTCGAAATCGCCATGGATCACGCCCGCCGCCTGCGGGGCCAGGGTGCCCTTGGTGATGGTCCAGGCGCGGGCCTCCTTGGGGCCCACGGTGAAATAGGTCTGCAGGCCCAGCAGGCTGTATCCGGCGCGGATCAGACGATCCAGGCCCGGCTCCTCCAGGCCCATCTCGCCCAGGAACATCTGCGCCTCCTCGGCGTCCAGCTGGCTGATCTCCTCCTCGATCCGGGCCGAGATCACGACATGGCCCGCGCCCTGCGCCTCGGCCATCTCGCGGACCTTCTCGGACAGGGCATTGCCGTTGGCGGCCTCGTCCTCGGCCACGTTGCAGACGAACAGCACGGGCTTTGCTGTCAGCAGCTGCAGCATGTCCCACGCGCGGCGGTCGTCGTCGGACACGGCGATGGTGCGCGCCGGGCGGCCCTCGTTCAGCACGGCCAGAGCCTGGCGCAGCAGGCGGTCCTGATCCAGCGCGTCCTTGTCCCCGCCCTTCAGCTTGCGCGACAGGTTGGCCAGGCGACGCTCGATCGATTCCATGTCGGCGATCATCAGCTCAGTCTCGATCACGTCGGCATCGGCCAGCGGGTCGACCCGGCCCTCGACATGGGTGATGTCGCCATCCTCGAAGCAGCGCAGCACATGGGCGATGGCGTCCGTCTCGCGGATGTTGGCCAGGAACTGGTTGCCCAGGCCTTCGCCCTTGCTGGCGCCCTTCACCAGGCCCGCGATGTCCACGAAGGTGATGCGCGTCGGGATGATCTGCTTGCTGCCCGCGATGGCGGCCAGGGTGTCCAGCCGCGGGTCGGGGACCGCGACCTCGCCCACGTTTGGCTCGATGGTGCAGAACGGGAAGTTCGCGGCCTGTGCGGCGGCGGTTTTCGTCAATGCGTTGAACAGCGTCGACTTGCCCACGTTCGGCAAGCCCACGATCCCCATGCGAAAGCCCATGACAGCACCCTTTCCCGTCTGAATATCCCGCGCCTGTTACGCGCCCCGCGCGGCCAAGTCCAGCCTCGGCCCGGCCCGCGCCCGACCCGCGCCCGGAGATTGCACCCACCCCCCATGCGCGCTAGGGATTGTGCCAAAGAATGCAGGGACGGACATGACCAGAATCGACGACAGGTTTGCGGCGCTCAAGGCCCAGGGCAAGAAGGCCTTCGTGGCCTACATGATGGCATCAGACCCCGACGATGCGACCGCGCTGCAGATCATGCGCGGCCTGCCCGACGCGGGGGTGGACATCATCGAACTGGGCATGCCCTTCACCGACCCGATGGCCGATGGCAGCACGATCCAGGCGGCGGGCCAGCGCGCCCTGGCCCAGGGCGGCAGCGTCAGCCGCACGCTGGACATCGTGCGCGAATTCCGGCGCGACGACACCACGACGCCCATCGTGCTGATGGGCTATTACAATCCGATCTATGCCCGAAAGGGCGGCGTGACCCAGTTCCTGACGGATGCGGTCGAGGCGGGGATCGACGGCCTGATCGTCGTCGACCTGCCCCCCGAGGAGGATTCCGAACTCTGCGTGCCCGCCACGGCCGCGGGGCTGAACTTCATCCGCCTGGCGACGCCGACGACCGACGACCGCCGTCTGCCTGCGGTGGTCAGGAACATCACGGGCTTCGTCTATTACGTCAGCGTCACGGGGATCACCGGCGCGGCCGCAGCCAATGCCGCCGACGTCGCCCCCGAGGTCGCGCGCATCCGCGCCGCCGCCGGCCTGCCGGTCGTCGTGGGCTTTGGCATCTCGACCCCCGAGGCCGCCGAGGCGATCGCGTCCGTCGCCGACGGCTGCGTCGTCGGCAGCGCCATCGTCAAGCAGATCGGCGAGGGGCGTCCCGTCCCGGAAATCCTGGCCTTCGTCCGCGACCTGGCCGCGGGCGCCCATCGCGGGTGAGCCTGGCCTTCGATCACGTGGCCATCGCCGCCCGCACCCTGGACGAAGGGGCGGCGTGGCTGGCCGGCCACGGCCTGACGCTGGAACCGGGCGGGCGCCATCCGGGCATGGGCACGCACAACCGCCTGATGTCGCTTGGGCCGGGGGAATACCTGGAACTGATCGCGCCCGATCCGGAGGCCGATGTCCGGCCCTGCTGGTTCGGCCTGGACGGGTTCGACGGCCCGCCGCGGGTGGCGGGCTGGGTGATGCGCGCGACGCCGCTGCGCGCACCCGCCGGCACGCGCGTCGTGCAGGCGCGGCGCGGCGACCTGTCCTGGCAGATCACCCTGCCGCTGGCCGGCCAGATGCCGCGCGACGGGGCGCAGCCCATGCTGATCGACTGGGGTGACGGGCCGCACCCGTCCGACCGCCTGCCCGATCGCGGGGTGCGCCTGACGCGGCTGACCCTGCCGCTGAACCGGCTTGAGCTGGACGACCGTCGGTTGATACTGACCGGGGCGGGTACGCCCCTGACCGCGACCCTGGCAACCCCGGACGGAGAGGTGACGCTGTGATCCTGCGCGACGCGACCGCCGCCGATGTGCCCGCCATCGCGGCCATCTGGAACCCCATCGTCCGCGACACCGCCATCACCTTCTGGCCCGATGAGCGCAGCCATGACCAGATCGCGGCTCTGATCGCAGAGCGGCAGGCGGCCGGACAGGCCTTCATCGTGGCGGCCGATGGTGACCGTCTTCTGGGCTTTTCCACCTATTCCCAGTTTCGCGGCGGGGCGGGCTATGCTCGCAGCATGGAACACACGATCCACGCGGCTCCGGATGCGCGGGGACGCGGGGTCGGCCGGGCCATGCTGACCGCCGTTCAGGACCACGCCCGCCAGCGCGGCCACCGCATCCTGATCGGCGGGATCACCGGGTCGAACGACGGCTCGATCGCCTTTCACCGGGCCATGGGCTATGCCGAGTGGGGCCGCATCCCGGCGGCGGGATGGAAATTCGGGCGGTTTCACGACCTTGTGCTGATGGGGCGCGATCTTTCGGCCTAGCATGCCGCCACGGCGGCAATGCGCCCCTATCGCTTGGCCGGTTTCGGCGCTAACCTTGGGGCATGGATTGCTGCACCACCCCCGAGACTTGCACGGGCCCCTGCCCTGACCTGCCAAGGCCCCGCAGCTTCTGGCAGCGGATGGCCGACCGCATCACCGTGTTCCTGTGGACGAATCGTCCGGCGACGCCGCCGGAACGGTCGGTCGCCTTCACCATTGCGGTGATCGCGCTTGGGGCGAAGCTGGCCAAGGTCGACGGCACCGTCGAACGTTCCGAGGTCGCGGCCTTTCGCCGGGTGTTCATCATCCCCAGGTCCGAGGAAAAGAACGCCGCCCGCGTCTTCGATCTGGCCCGCAAGGACGTGGCCGGATTCGATGCCTGGGCGCGCAAGATGGCGTCGATGTTCCAGCCTGGCGACCCGGTCCTTCTGGACGTGATGGAGGGGCTGTTCGTCATCGCCGTTGCCGACGGCGCGCTGCAGCCCGCCGAGATCGCGTTCCTGGACGAGGTCGGTCGCATCTTCGGGCTGGCGCCCGCGCAGATCGCAGCGATCCGGCGGCGGCATGACAAGGGCGCCGGCTGCCCGCCCTGCGAGGTTCTGGGCGTCGCCCCCGACACCCCCCTGCCCGAGGTCAAGCGCCGCTGGCGCCAGCTGCTGCGCGAGAACCACCCCGACCACGCCATCGGCCGCGGCCTGCCCCCCGAAGCCATCCGCCTGGCCGAGGCCCGCACCCGTCGCCTCAACGAGGCCTGGGACAGCTATCGCAACCTCTATCGCGGCAATCTGCAGGCCGGGGCCGCCTGAACCTTGCGCGGCGGGCCGGCATTGCCCATCTTTGGCCCATGACACGCATCCTGACCCCCGCCGCCCTGTGCCTTGCCCTGATGTCCGCCCCCGCCTTTGCACAGGAGGCGCCGGAGGAACCGGGGTTCCTGGAACGCGGCCTGGACGCGATCATGGGGCAGTTGTGGGGCGAGGAGGAGCCCGGCGCCACGTCGCCCCTGGCACAGGACCTGGCCGGCGCTCTGCGCCAGATGGGCCCCGTCCTGCAGGATCTGGCGGCGCAGGTCGATGACATCCGCAACTATCAGGCGCCGGAACGCCTGCCCAACGGCGACATCCTGATCCGCCGTCGCGAGGACGCGCCCGCGCCGCCCCCCTTGGGCGACACGCTGCGCCCGGACGAAGACCCCGCCACCGACCAGCCGCAGATCGCGCTTTAGCGGTTGGCGTCGGCGATCAGCGCGCGGTGGTCGCGGGCCTTGGCCACGACCTCCTCGAACCGGGTGATGCCCTTGGCCTCCAGCGCGGGGATCAGCGCCAGATAGGCCTGCGCGGTGGCGATGGTGTCGCCCATCGCGGTGTGCCGGGCTTCGGGCGGGATGCCGATGCCAAGACGCTCGGTCAGCGCATCGAGCGTATGAACCTCCGACTGGCCCCAGACCATCGCCGACAGCAGCACCGTGTCCAGCACTCGGTTGTCGAACCGCGTGCCGGTCTGCGCCTCGGCGCGCCGCAGAAAGCCCATGTCGAAAGGCGCGTTATGCGCGATCAGCACGCTGTCGTCGCAGAAATGCCGGAACGCCGTCAGCGCCGCGGTCAGATCCGGTGCGTCGGCCACATTTGCGTCGGTGATGTGATGGATCGCGGTCGAGGAAGGGGGAATGAGACAGCCGGGGTTCACCAGCGTCTCGAACCGTTCCCCGGTCAGGCGGCCGCGCGCCAGGCGCAGACCGGCGATCTGGACGATCCGGTCGCGATCGGTCAGCCCCGTGGTTTCGGTGTCGAAGACCACGCAGGTCAGGTCCGCCAGCCGCGACGACGCCGCCCCCCGCGTCGCCAAGGCGAAATCATAGGTCACCCCCGACCCGTCCGCGACGCCCTGCGCCAAGGCCAGCGGCATGACCAGCCGCGCCCTTGCGCCGTCGGGTTCCGGCCAGATGCCGGTGCCGTGGCGGGCCAGGATCTCCGCCCCCGTCACATCGGGCTGGCCGGGATCGGGGGCGGCGGTCAGCCAACCCTCCAGCAGGTCGATAGGCACCGGCGACCCGCGCCAGTCCAGCACCAGCCGCATCTGGTCGTCGGGGTCCGGCCGGACCGACAGCACCGGGGTGTGCCCCAGAGCGCGCAACCGGGCATCCAGCAGCAGCAGCAGCGCGTTCAGGCTGGCCGCCTCTGCACGGAACGCCAGCGGCGGCAGATCCGCGGCCTCCAGCCCCGCGGCCAGTTCCGTCAGCGCAGCCACCGTGCCGGGCGCATCGCTGGCCATGATCTGGGACAGGCTGCGCGTGGCGTTGGCCAAGCCCTGCCCCTCGGCGCGGATCGCCTGAGCCAACGCGGGCGGGATCGGCCCGTCCAGCGCGTCCAGCATCGGAACCAGGGTGGAGGCATGGCGGCGCAGCGCCTCCAGCGTGTCGCGGGGTGCGGGGCGTTGGGCCACGCCATCGCGCAGGATCAGCAGCAGCCCATCGTCGATCACGCGCAACCGACCCGACAGCCGCACACCACCGACCGTCAGGCAGGTCAGGTCCGTCGCGGCGGCCCCCGCCGACAGCCGCATCTGTGCCGCCCGCAATGCGCCCGACGTCAAAAGCGTGTCCAGCGCCCGGTCCAACGCCAGCCCCGGCAGCAGCCGCGCCGCGCTGGCGTTATAGAAGACCACCCGCCCTCGTGCGTCGGCCATGACCGCGCCCGCGCCGAAATCGGCCAAGATCGCCTCCAGGCTGGCCTTTTCGCGCAGGGTTTCGGCGGCGTGATCCTGCAGCGCCTGCGCCAACGCCTGATCGGACCGTTCGCGCGCCAGGGCCGCGTCGCGGGCGGCCGGGCCCAGATCGGCAAGGTGACGGGCCTGCGCCAGGTCGGGAACGCGCCCGGTCCGCAACGCCCCGGCCAGCGATTCCAGCGGCCGGGCCAGGTGCCGGTCGAACAGAAACCACAGCGCGGTCATCAGCCCCAGCAGGCCAAGGCCCGCGATCATTGCGGCCTGGATCACCGCATCCTGCCCGCCCTGCACCACCCGCCACAGCGCCAACCCCGCCAGGACCAGAGCCGCGACCAGCGCGGCCAGGAACAGCATCAGGAGGCGCCGGCGCATCAGGACAGCAGGCGGGCCATCTCGGCCCGCAACTCGGCCAGTTCGAAGGGCTTTGCGATAAAGCCGTCGGCGCCAAGCGCCAGCCCCTTGCGCCGTTCGACCACGGAACCGCGCGCCGTCATCATCAGCACCCGCACCCCCGCCAGGTCGGGATCGGCACGCACGTCCTGGACGATCTGATACCCCGATACCTCGGGCAGCATCACGTCCAGCAGGACCAGGTCCGGCCGCGTCTGGCGGATGCGGTCGACGGCGCCGCGTCCGGTGGCGATGCGGTCATGGCGATGGCCGTCGCGGGTCAGCAGGAAATCCAGCGCGGTGGCGATGTTGTCCTCATCCTCGATGACCAAGATGTCAGCCATTGGTCCCTCCATCCGGGCAGACGGTGGCAAAGGCCGCATCATCGCCCGCGGGCATCCAGTCGGCGCGTCCCGGACGGATCCGCGCGCCCGCGCAATCGAAGTCCTGCGGCACGATCACGGTCTGGCCGCGGCGTTCCACCAGCATGATCGGCGCACGACGCGTGCCGTCCGCCCCCTGCGTAATCTGCGCGGGGTCCAAGGCCGCAAACCGCGTCTCGACCGGGAACAGATAGGTCCAGGGCGCCCAGGGCTGGCTGTCATGTCCTATGACCAGCACCTGCGAACCGGCGGGCAGGCTGGCCTGCGCGCGGTCGAACCACGCATAGTCGTTCCACACCGAATAGGCGACCATCGACAGCCCGATGCCCGCCGGCAGCAGCCAGGCGGCGGGCGACAGGCCCAGCTTGCGCGCCAGATGCATCCCGGCATACAGCACCGCCGCCGCCCCGACCGCCGCGGCGATCACCCCGATCAGATCGCTTCCGATCCCTGTCATCCCAGCATCCCCTTGCCATGTCCCACCGCCGACTGCATTCCGCGCACGACGACGAAGGCGTCGCGCAGGTGGCTGCGTTCGAAATCCGACAGATCCGCCGGTGAGAGGTAATTGTCGGGCCTGCGCCCCGCCCTGACCAGATGCGCCTGATTCTCAAGCCGCACGGTCTGGATCATGTCATAGGCCGCGATCAGGTCGCGCCCGCCCGTGGCCGAGATCACGCCCCGCGCCTCGGCCTCCTCCAGCCGGGCGCGTGTGTTGACCGTGCCGATGCGCCCCTGCAGGGCATAGACCCGCGCCAGATCGGTCACCGGGACCACGCCATTGTGCTTCATGTCGATATGGTGGCGATGCTCTCCGGTCCGGATCGTGGCAAAGCCGCCGATCAGGCCAAGCGGAGGCCGATGTTTCAGTGAATTTCCAACCATATGCGCAATGAAAATCGAATTCTTCGAGGCCGCGTCCAGGGTCCCGTCCTGCAGGTCGCCCAGCAACGCGCCGTCGCCGCCGATGGCGCGCAGGTCGAACATGACCGAAGCCAGCATCTGCGCCTCGGGGCTGGGATGGGTGATCCAGTCGCGGAAATAGCCCTGCCAGACGTCCAGCGGCTGACACCAGCGCAGGTTGGTTGCCATCATGTCGCCCGGGCAATGCACATAGCCGCAGGCATGCAGCCCGTCGCTGACCCGCCGCGCCAAGGCGGGGAACCACGGGTCCTTCGGATCGGCGCCGGGCGCCAGGATCAGGCAGTTGTCCTGATCGCTGGCGCCGGTCTGTTCCTGACGGCCCTGGCTGCCGCAGGCGGCCCAGCACCAGGCGGCGGGCGCAGGCCCAAGGTCGGCGGCCGTCAGGTCCAGCAGGCGGCGCGTGACCGCGTCGGCGATGTCGGTGATCATGCGGGTGATGATCTCGTGCCGCTGGCGGGCCTGAACCAGCTGCGTCAGCAGTTCGGGGATGCGGGCCGTGATGGCGGCCATCTGTGCGGTGTCGCGCGCCTTGGCGACCTGTCGGATCAGCCCCGCGGCGGAAATTGCCTGGACCCGCGTCAGGTCGGTCTGGCTGATCATGCCTACGAAACGGCCGTCATCGACCACCGGCAGATGCCCGATGCGCCGTTCCAGCATGATGTTCAGCACGTCATATCCCAAGGCCGTGGGGGCCAAGGTCACCGGGTCGGGCGTCATCACGGCGCTGACCGGCTGACGCATGTCGCGCCCTTCGGCCACGACGCGGTTCGACATGTCGCGGATGGTGACCAGCCCGATCAGGCGGCCGCCCTGGGTGATGCCCAGGCTGCTGACGCGGGCGTCGCGCATCTGGCGGGCGGCCTCGATGATCGGGGTTTCGGGGGCGCAGCTGACCGGTTTGCCCGACAGCAGTTCCCCCACCTTGAGCCGGGCCAGGTCGCCCCCGCGGTCGGAGGGTCCCCTTCCCCGGTCGAAGAACCGGGCGACCGCGCGATGGTCGGCGATCAGGCGCGTCACCTCTGCCCGGGGCAACATCAGGATCACCGCCGGCCGGTCGATGACCCGCGCCGACGTGACCGCCACCCCGTCGCGCAGCAGGCCGCGTTCGCCGAAGGAATTGCGCGGTCCCAGCTGGGATACGCTGTCGCCGTTGCGGTCGGTGACCGCGACCTGGCCGCTTTCGATCAGGTACAGGCCCGGCAGGCGGTCTCCGAACTGATAGATCAGGTCGCCGGGGGCGAATGTCCTGCGGCTGAAGGAGGTGGCGACGCGCGCCAGCTCGTCCCGCTTCAGGCTGTCATAGGGATGCACGGTGGCGATGAAATCGACAATGCTGTCGGGCATCCGGGGTGACCTTGTGGGAAGGAGGGTGCCGCGCCCCCGGTCGGGGACGCGGCAGGATGATCAGTGCGCGACGGCACCGCCCGCACCGCGCGGGACACGGATCGATTCGACCAGTTCCTGCACATGGGCGGGGGGACGCTTGCTGACGGCCGAGACGCCGAAGGCGACCGCAAAGTTGATCACCGCGCCCACGGTGCCGAAGGATGCCGGCGAGATGCCGAACAGCCAGGCGTCGGGCGTGTCGGGGAACATGTTGGTGCCCGCGATGAAGAACCAGCCCTTGTAGGCGAAGATGTAGAGGATCGTGGACAGCATGCCCGCGATCATGCCGGCGATCGCGCCTTCCTTGCCGACACGCTTGGAGAAGATCCCCATCATCAGCACAGGGAAGATCGAGCTGGCGGCAAGGCCGAAGGCCAGCGCCACGGTCTGGGCCGCAAAGCCCGGCGGGTTCAGGCCCAGCAGGGTCGCGACCAGGATCGACAGCGCCATCGAGACGCGCGCGGCCATCAGTTCGCCCTTTTCGCTGATGTTCGGGCGCAGCGTGCCCTTGATCAGGTCGTGGGACACGGCGCCCGAGATCGCCAGCAGCAGACCCGCCGCGGTCGACAGGGCGGCGGCCAGGCCGCCGGCGGCGACGATGGCGATGACCCAGCCCGGCAGGTTGGCGATTTCGGGGTTGGCCAGCACCATGATGTCGTTGTTCACGGTGGTCAGCTCGTTCCCGACCCAGTTCTGCTCGACCGCGGGGGCGCCCGGCAGGGCGGCATGGGTCTCGGCCAGACGGGCGTCATAGGCGGCCTGGGCCGCGTCGATCGCCGCCTGGTCGCCGCTGGTGCGGGCCGCGGCCAGCGCGGTCGCCTGTGCGGCGGCTCCGTCGTTGTAGTACTGGATCAGGCCGTCGCCGTTCTTGTCCTCCCAGTTCAGCAGGCCGGTGGTCTGCCAGTTGCGCATCCAGGCCAGATCCTCGCTGGTCTCGATGTCGGCCAGCGACACGGCGGGCTGGCTGAAGGTCTCGCCCTGCGCGGCGCCCGGCCACATGGTCGCGGTCAGGTTGAAGCGCGCCATCGAACCTACCGCCGGAGCGACGGTATAGAGCAGCGCGATGAAGACCAGCGCCCAGCCTGCCGACTTGCGGGCATCGGACACCTTGGGCACGGTGAAGAAGCGGATGATCACGTGCGGCAGACCCGCGGTGCCGATCATCAGCGCCATCGTGAACAGGACCATGTCCAGGGTCGAGTTGTGGTGTTCGGTATAGGCGCGGAAGCCCAGGTCGGTAACCAGACCGTCCAGCTGCGCCAGGAACGCCACGCCCGATCCCTCATGCGTGCCGAACAGGCCCAGGGGCGGCAGGAAGTTGCCCGTCAGCTGCAGCGAGATGAACACCGCCGGGATCGTATAGGCGATGATCAGCACGACATACTGCGCGACCTGCGTGTAGGTGATGCCCTTCATGCCGCCAAGAACGGCATAGCAGAACACCAGCGCCGCGCCGATCCACAGGCCGGTCGCGTTCGACACCTCAAGATAGCGCGAAAAGGTGACGCCCACGCCGGTCATCTGGCCGATCACGTAAGTGATCGATACGATCAGCAGGCAGATCACGCCGATGATCCGCGCGGTGCGCGAATAGAAGCGGTCGCCGATGAATTCCGGCACGGTGAACTTGCCGAATTTGCGCAGATAGGGCGCCAGCAGCAGGGCCAGCAGCACGTAACCGCCCGTCCAGCCCATCAGGTAGGTCGAGTTGTCATAACCCGTGAAGGCGATCAGGCCCGCCATCGAGATGAAGGACGCGGCCGACATCCAGTCGGCAGCCGTCGCCATGCCGTTCATGACCGGTCCGACGCCGCGGTTGGCGGCATAGAATTCGGCCGTGGATTTCGCCCGGCAATAGATGGCGATGCCGATATACAGCGCGAACGAGGCGCAGATGACCAGCAGGTTCAGGGTAAATTGGCTCATGGCTGGGTCCTCACTCGTCCACGCCGTGTTCGGCGTCCAGGCGGTTCATGCGCCAGGTGTAGAAGAAGATCAGCGCGATGAAGCACAGGATCGACCCCTGCTGCGCGAACCAGAATCCCAGATCCGT